>NZ_JAUBOZ010000192.1:0-6733 GCF_036700475.1 Microcoleus sp. T2B6
GAATCGGTGTCGGAGTTGGCGTTGGTGTCGGCGTTTCTGTCGGAATCGGTGTCGGAGTTGGCGTTGGTGTCGGCGTTTCTGTCGGAATCGGTGTCGGAGTTGGCGTTGGTGTCGGCGTTTCTGTCGGAATCGGTGTCGGAGTTGGCGTTGGTGTCGGCGTTTCTGTCGGAATCGGTGTCGGAGTTGGCGTTGGTGTCGGCGTTTCTGTCGGAATCGGTGTCGGAGTTGGCGTTGGTGTCGGCGTTGGCGTTGCTGTCGGCGTTGGCGTTGGCGTTTCTGTCGGAGTTGGTGTCGGCGTTTCTGTCGGTGTCGGCGTTTCTGTGGGAGTTGGCGTTTCTGTCGGTGTCGGAGTTGGAGTGGGATTAGAGTCATCACTATCATCATTGACAATAATGCCCGTACTTTGGTTGGCGGCGGGATTGACGGTGGCGTTGATGGCGTTGTTGAGGGTAACGCTGAAATTTTCATTCGCCTCGAATTTGGTGTCGCCGTTAACAATTACAGCGATCGTTTTTGTTAGCGCTTCTGACGAATTAAAGATGAGATTACCGTCATTATCTTCGTAGTCGAGATCGCCCGTAGTAGCAGTACCGTCATCTGTTTTGTAGTTAACAGTAATGGGCAAACCAGAAGGATTGGAGAGGCTAACGGTGTAGTTGTAGGCAGTTGTGCCTGTATTGCCTTCAGCTTGGTTAATCGTGGCGGGGGCGATGCTGACAGTTGGAGGGTTATCGTTATCTGCAATTGTCAAAACTGCATTGTTGTATCGATCGCCAACTGTAGCATTTCCCGTTGGATTAGTTAGAGATAAATTAACCGTTTCGTCAGCTTCGTCGATCGCGTCATCGGCGATCGGAATAGTAACAATTTTTGGTGTCGTATCGCCGGCGGCAAAGTTAATTGCGATCGGCGTCTTGGTGTAGTCAGCAGCAACAGCAGTGCCATCCGTCAGCGTCAGCGTTGCCCCAACTGCACCTTTATTACCACCGATGCGATTGACGGTAATTGCAGTACCTACAACTGTACCGTTTTCATTCACGGTGTAAGCGGGATTGCTAAATTCCAGTAAGCCGGGGGAAGGTTGAGAAAATTCCGAAGTATCGTTAGTTGTTAAGTTAGTAGCAGTAGTGACGATCGCCCCTGTTGCAGTTAAGGGCGGCGATGTAAAATTAGCATTGCCAGCAGCATCAGTCGTGACGTTAACAAAGTTGAGATAAGTTTTTCCTTCGCCGTTACCGCTGGGATCTAAGGCAGTATTGTCAAAAAATTCGACGCGGAAAGTCGTATTGGGAATGCTGTTGAGAGTGCCGCTAAGGGTAATGTTGCCGTTGCTAGCAGTTGCCGAGGTTAACACCGGGAAATTTTGCAAGCCGTTTCCGCCTGTATCCCCGTCTCCCAAGTCGTTTGGGGTAAGGCCGTCGGCAGTTAAGGGATCGGTATCGTTATCGAGATCGATGCCTAAACCATTATTAGAAAAGATAGAATTGCCTAAAATTGCCAAACCGTTGCTATCAGTCACTTGAATACCGTTGCTACCGCTAAATGCGATCGTGTTGCCTTCCCCTGCTGCGGTACCGCCGATGCGGTTATTTACACCAGCCTTGAAAGCTACGACGTTGCTGTACAAAGTATTGGGTAAAGGAGTGCTGCCGTCAGCTTGCGTGCCGATATAATTGCCGATAACGCGGTTGCCAGTTGTCTGGTCGCCAAGGAAATAGACGCCCATTTGATTGCCGGAAATGACATTGCGTTCTTGCGGTGTCGTGCCGCCGATGATGTTGCTTTCGCCAACAGCAATCCAGACACCGATCGGATTTCCCAAAGCAGCAGTACCGCTGATATTAGTGCCGATATAGTTGCCGACAACCCGGTTTGTCGCAGGTATAACGCCTGAACCAGGCGCTTGTAGAAAAGCAATACCCGCATTCAGACTGCCAGAAATGATATTGCGTTCTTGAGGCGTCGTTCCGCCGATAATATTGTTAGAAGCGCTGCCAATAGCGATGCCATAGTAACTGTTTCCTAGCGCTACATTACCCGTGATATCAGTGCCGATGAGGTTGCCGACAACTCGATTTTGATTGGCAGTTGGGCCGTTAATCAAAATTCCGCCACCGGCCACAGTGCCAGAAATCAGGTTGTCCTGAATCAAGTTTTCAGGCGCATTGCGGATGCTGATGCCACCAGAGTAGTTGCCGATCGCAACAGTACCAGTAACATCAGTGCCGATACGGTTGCCGATTACTTGGTTGTTGCGCGCAGCGATGCCGGAAATCTCGATGCCAAGCCCGACACCAAGAGTGTTGTTGCCAGAGATTAAGTTGTTCTCGATCCGATTATCTGGAACGCCATCAATCCAGATCCCCCTGCGGTTGCCCCGATCAACCGTACCCGCAAGATCCGTGCCGATGTGGTTGCTGAGGATCTCGTTGCCGCCATTGGTTTGCAAGCGGATACCTGCCCAGTCAAATCTGTTGATTGCTAAACCTTGCACGATACTGTTCCCAGCAGTGATATCAAGTCCGACCATCACCAATCCGGCGAGGTTGCCGCTGAGTTCCACCAGTGGCAAACCGTTATAGCCCGCGCCGCCTTGACTCCAACCATCGACGATCGCTGGATCGGAGATGGGCGGCAGTGCGGATAAAGGCTGAATTAATTGCTGAGAACCGATCGCCCCGATATTAAAGGCGATCGTGTCGCGATCGGCTGCTGTACCCAATGTACCGTTAATCTGTGCTTGTTCTGCCACTGTCAAAGCAGGAACATTCAGAGTGCCATTGGCAACCAGAATTGCCTCTCTGAGGGTGAGGACGGCATTCCTGATATTCGAGTCATCTGTGCTATTAACGGTAATGGTAGCAGCCATAATGTTTCTCCTTATACCCTGGTGTTGGCGAGGTTCGGCTATTGTTGGTGAGGCGATCGATAATTGCGATCGGGCGATCGGCAATCAAGTTGCTTCTAAACCAGTATATTTTCCCAGAAGAAAACCCACCAGGGGAGTAAAATCAGGTGTTTCTACAAGGACTGACAGTAAAAACTCAGGTTAAATCAGTTAAAATACGGAAAAGTCAGGGTGGCTTTCTCCATGCAGGAACAATAGATATCTTGTAAAAGTCTGCATACTTACGTATATACGTACTTACCGGTCGAGCCCATGAACTCAGAATTAGACTTCTCTTGGAGCCAAACCAAAGAATCTGCCGATCGCATTTTTGCTCAAAACACCGGCAAATATCTCAGCGACATCGAAATGAAAGTCCTTCAAGGTTCTTGGGAAGGCAAAAGTTACGATGAAATCGCCAAAGTTTACGGCTACAGTGCTGAATACCTCAACAAAGATGTCGGTAACAAATTGTGGCACAAGTTTTCAGAAGCGTTAGGAGAAAAAATTAGTAAGAAAAATTTCAAAGAAGCTCTAAGGAGATTTGCCTCGCCAGAATTACGTCAAGCTACTAACATAAATCTGCCCTCGCCAACACTGAATGCGATCGCAAATTTGCCATTTCCCGAAGGTTCGGTATCATTAGATTCTCCTTTTTATGTAGAGCGTTGCAACATTGAATCTTTGTGCGGCGAGACTGTTGTGAAACCCGGTTCGCTGATTCGGATCAAAGCACCGGAAATGATGGGCAAAACTTCATTGATGACCAGAATTTTAGCTCAGGGCGATCGGGAAAACTATCACGCAGTCTATCTAGATTTAAGCGCTGCAGACCGAGGAATCTTAACAAATTTGGATAAATTTCTGCGCTGGCTGTGTTTGATGGTAAGCCGACAGCTAAAGTTAGAAAACAAGTTAAACGAATATTGGGATACGGATATTTTGGGCAGCAACGATAACTGTACGGTTTACTTTGAAGAGTATTTGCTGGCAGAAACATCAGCGCCTCTAGTTTTGGGGTTGGATGAAGTCGATCGCCTATTTCCCTACACGGAAGTAGTTGAAGACTTTTTGGGGATGCTGCGAAGCTGGCACGAAAAAGCCAAGATTTCGGATATCTGGAAAAAACTGCGGTTGGTAATGGCGCATTCTACCGAAGTTTATATTCCTTTGGACATGAATCAATCTCCGTTTAATGCGGGGGTTCCCGTTGAGTTGCTGGAGTTTGAGAGGCCGCAAATTCACGATTTAGCTCGCTTACACGGCTTGGAGTGGGATGAGGGGCAATTGCAAAAGTTAATAAGTGCGATCGGCGGCCATCCTTATTTAGTAAGATTGGCAATGTATGAGATTAGTTGTGGCAAAATTTCCTTAACTCAGCTATTAGAAAATGCGGCCTCAGAATCTGGAAGTTACAGCAGTCATTTACGCAAGCATTTGGAAATTTTGCAACAAAATCCCGAATTAGCTTTGGCTTTGAAAAAAGTTGTTAATTCGGCCGAACCAGTGGAATTAGATTCAATGCAAATTTACAAATTGCACAGCATGGGAATTGTGCGGCGGCAAAATAATTATGTCATGCCGCGTTGCAATTTGTACCGCGAGTATTTCTGCCGTGTTTTAGCTTGAAAAGCAGTGATAGTGCGATCGCGCGATCGCGTAGCGTGCATTTGGCATTCGCTTATGAAGAATAAAAGAGACTGACTTGAGCGATCGCTAACTTCACTGACTATTGAAAATAGGGTTTCGGAAACAACACTCATTCCCAATTCCCTATTTTCAATACAGAGCTACTTTCCCAATCTACAGACAGAATTAGCCCCCGCCCAAACCAAGCCCAGTAATGGTGGTTATACTAGCACCATTGTTTATCTTAAGGTTAGTGAAAGGTTGTATCCCTTGTATAACACCAATCAATCCATCGGGGGAAAATCCCGGATTATCAACGAAGATTCCTCGACCTGATACTCCACCGTCAAGGCTGACCTCCTGCAATTTATAGTTGACTCCTCCTTTAAGCTGGATAGTATCCTGACCGGATGTAAAGTCTTTAATTAAGCCGTAGCCGTTAACAAATGGATTCGGATTGGGAACCTGCAAACCACCCTCATTGTAGTAGATATTATTGGCATCCCCAAGGACGAAGGTGTTAACTCCAGCACCTCCAGTAAGAATGTCAATTTCTTGAGTGCCAGGGCTCGCTTCAGAAGAATTAACACCAATTAAAGTGTCATTACCGTCGCCACCCGTGAGAACGTCATTACCGTCGCCACCCATGAGCCTGTCGTTACCGTTTCCGCCATTGAGAGTGTCTTTGCCTAAGCCACCATTGAGAGTATCATTCTGGTTGCCGCCATTGAGAATATCGTTGCCGTTTCCGCCATTGAGAATGTCATTACCGTCGTCACCATTGAGAATGTCGTTGTCTAAGCCACCATTGAGAGTGTCATTACCCTTTCCGCCTTTAAGAGTATCGTTGCCTGAGTCACCATTGAGAATGTCATTGCCATCTCCGCCATTAAGGGCATCGTTGCCGCTACCTCCACTCAGAAAGTCGTTACCGCTTTGGCCATATAGCTTGTCATTTCCCAATCCACCTCGGATGTTGTTGGCAACTGCATTCCCGTAGATGTTGTCGTTTCCAGTCCCTCCAACTGCATTTTCAATGGTTGCGCCGAGAGCGATCGCCACATTGTTTTGAGCATTGGCATTACCATTGGCACCGATAGAACTGAAACCACCTGCGACTAAGTCAATGACTACATCCTTAGTTTGGTTAGCGGCACTGATTTGGTCGGTGCCACCCCCATCCCAAATCGTTTCGATAAATTTGGCATTTTTGCCCCAACTATAAGTATTGTTACCGGAACGGGTATTGGTATTAGCCCCATAAAGATATTGAACTGCTGCAACATCAAATAGTTGTGGAGTTTTTGGTGTCACCCCTGGCATATCAGGGTGACCGTTGTAAGACATGAGAGTAAAGCGATCGTTGTCTTGATAATTGGGCATATTTACTGCCCCTTCATGAGGGTGTTTCAACCCTAGGGAGTGACCAATTTCATGAAGAAGAATTGTAAATCCTGATGAACCGGGCGTAATGTTGGCAAGATTCTTGTCAAGCCAAATGTGACTTTTAGTAGCAGACCCGACTCCAGTAGACCAGCCTGCATAATTGGGAATGTCGATAGAACCAAACTGAATTTTTCCACCACCGTTAGCATTAGAAACTTCCTTAAATGTGATATTGGAAATATCAGAGTAAAGTTTTAATCCTTGTCTGGCAGACTCCTGCTGTTCTGCTGTGAAGGGTTTGAAGTCATCCCATGAGGTAGATTCTGGCTTAGTTTGCATGAAGCTAAAAGTAACTTCTACGGGCGTACCGAGTGGGCTATTTTTGTTCCATCGTGGTTGATTTGTAGGAAGCAAAGCATCAATATAATAGGGCAGGTTATTCACAAGGCCAGCGGTAGCAACCGGGCCAACACTGTCAATAGGGCGAACAATTTCGACAGGATTTAGGGTGCGAGTAGCTTCATTTCCGTCAACATTTCTGTCGCGGTCAATGATATCAACCGTTTCAGAATCATCGCTGTCACGACGGTCAATGATATCAACCGTTTCAGAATCATCGCTGTCACGACGGTCAATGATATCAACCGTTTCAGAATCATCGCTGTCACGACGGTCAATGATATCAACCGTTTCAGAATCATCGCTGTCACGACGGTCAATGATATCAACCGTTTCAGAATCATCGCTGTCACGACGGTCAATGATATCAACCGTTTCAGAATCATCGCTGTCACGACGGTCAATGATATCAACCGTTTCAGAATCATCGCT
>NZ_JAUBOZ010000017.1:0-34821 GCF_036700475.1 Microcoleus sp. T2B6
AGTAGTCAGTAGTCAGTAGTCAGTAGTCAGTAGTCAGTAGTCAGTAGTCAGTAGTCAGTAGTCAGTAGTCAGTAGTCCGCAGTCAGTAGTCAGTAGTCAGTAGTCCGTAGTCCGCAGTCAGTAGTTAGTAGTCCGCAGTCAGTAGTCCGCAGTCAGTAGTCCGCAGTCAGTAGTCATTAGTTAAAAACTCTGGGAAACTGACAACGGATAACTGCTAATTAATACCAGTTTCGTAAAATAATGCAACGGCAGGTAAGCCCCAAACCATGATGCAATCAGTCATTCTCAATCGAAAATCAAAAATCGAAAATCGAAAATGGTATGACTGGCGAGTATTCAGTCAATTTTCTGTGACAGACGATCGCTTTTTCACCAGCAACAAGACTCGAAAAGCAGCGAGTTGGAGCGCAACTGAAAATATAACCAGCCAAATAATTGAGCTATGGTACAAAATTATCATCGCCCAACTGCCCAGAAATCATGATCGGCCATAGCCTGTGTTAAATATCGCATAGGCGGAACCTTTTTTGTCGGCAGGCACGACTCCAGCTACGGCTGCTTTCAAAATCGATTCCTGGGCTCCCATACCTATACCCAATAAAGTCATTCCTAGCAATCCCCTCTGCCCATTTCCGAACAATACCAATGGGGCAAACAGTGAAGAAAAAATCACTGCCAACATCAGGGTTAAGATGTTGATGCGATCGAACTTGCCTCTCAAAAATCAGGGCTGCGATGGCGTCACTCCCCATCACCCAAGCGTAAAAGAGCGGAATCTGGCTGTCAAATGCGATCGCGCTTCTGTGAAAGTTAGTCGATTTGAGATTTGAGACTTGGGTGTAAGCGCTGAGTCGGAGGATTTGAGATTTGAGATTTACTCCACAGATGAATCTGGGAGGTTGAACTTTCTTCTACAATTTTGAGCTCTCCACCACAAGAGTCGGGGGGTGGTATCCGTTTTTGCACCTCGTCAAAGGTAATGAAGGGAAAATCCCATAGCCAGCCCCAATTAACCCTACAGCAGTATCTAAAGAAACCCAAAACAGCCCCAGCCACCCTTTTTTGATTTCTCAAGCTCCTGCTTCAAAATGGCGCGGATTAAGATAAAATGGCAAAGCTGAGCCGATAACCTAATTGCTTTGCCCGTGCGATCAGCTATCATCAATAACGAAGCTGGCGATCGCGATTGGATAACGTGCAGTTGATCGTCATCGCACTCGATCAATCCCAAAATGTTAACTACGTAAATCCTTTCTTCTTCCGCGTCACGGGTTATATATAGCAATCCTAAATCATTTGTAAAAATATGTAGGGGTAGTGCCCCTGTGCCTACCCCAGTCAAGGCGGGGCAACCGGGCGTGGGTTTTGCCCCTACAAGAATTACACGAATCATTTAGGATTGCTATAGCAATCCTAAATCATTTGTGAATTTTTTACTCCCTCCCCTGGTTCAAGGGGAGGGTTGGGGTGGGGTAAAAAATTTACGACTCCTGCAAGGATTGCTATACACACCAAGAAGTTTTGGGGAAGAATTGGTTTGACAACTTATTACCTTGCTATAGTCAACAGTTAATTAAAACTGTCAACATCATCTGCCAGCAGTGATAGTGAATCCCCTCGCTCCAGCTATGGTTTCTGTTCCAACTGCCAATGTGTAGGGCGGGGATTGAGACCCTCATATCAAATCAAGGAACAGGGAACAGGAAAACCGTTTTATGTAGGAATGGGGATCAAAAGCTGCATCTGAATAGGGTAGAATTATAACAAACTAGATGGGACATTACAAGGTGGGTATTGTGGGATAAAAATTCTCTGCAATCTTAATTGCATTACGGAATGTTTAAACTTGTATCTTTTCCTTAACCATTTTATCTTCTTTACCAAATCTTTATTTTTTTTCTCTAGGGTCTTGTTATGGTTGCTGCAAGCGAGCTTACAGCACTTGGCAACGATAGTGAAATACCCCTTAGTTAAAAAATAGGTCTTTATGACACACTGCCCCTGCTGCTCGAATCAAATGCTGCGTCACGTTCGCCAGCATCAAATCTACTGGTTTTGTCGCCAATGTTGGCAAACAACACCTATTTACAATCTGAACAGATGTTGCTCATCGCCCTCTCTAAATCTAGTTAAAGGGCTAGGGCTTAATGAACAACATTCTTTGTCGGTGAAATCTAATAGCTCACTTGAGGGGGTATAAAGTTTAGATATTGTCTTATGCCTAACCGGTTTTCACGCTCGCAACTTTTTTTATTGCCTCATTAAATTACCCAACTCTAGCCCAAGAAAGGGAATACACATCTATTCATTTATCGCTTAATTTATGATGAGACCTCGACTCAAGGGAATTATAACTTTATGCCAAACACCACTTAAACGATTGCTACCTCTTTTGCTTGGTGTGGTGGCCTCTCTTGCTGTTTTATTTACGTGGCAACAGCTAACCATCAACGGACAAATTCACATCGAGCAGTTAATTCAGCAGGAAGCCAATGCGATTCATTCACAACTGACCCAAGAATTATCAATTCGGATGCTGACACTTCGGCACATGGCGAATCGCTGGGCAGCCAATGGCGGTACACCAAAGGCTATTTGGGAAGCCGATGCTGAGGCTTATGTAAAGGATTTCTACGGTTATCAGGGGATCGCATTAGTCGATCCATCATTTAAAGTGCGATCGATTGTGCCACTGGCTGGGAATGAGGCAGCGCAAAACCTAGATCTTAATCTGGAACTGCGTCGCAAAATCACTTTGCAAGTGGCTCGTGATTTGCGTCAACCTATGTTAACTCGCAATGTTTCCCTCGCTCAAGGGGGTCAAGGATTTCTAGCAAGTTTTCCTTTATTTGTAGGGGAGCGGTTTGATGGGTTTATTGTCGGAGTTTTTAAGTTTAAAACTCTCTTTGACAGTATTTTAAAAGTGCCTCTTGGGTACAAAGTGGCTATATATGATGGCACAGATTTGATCTACGGTCAAGAGCTTTTATCTCATCCTTCACTGCATAAAACAGTTGTAATAAGAGCCTATAGTGCAGAGTGGCGACTAGATATTTATCCCAACTTATATTTAGTAGGAAAAGAAGATTTTTATTTGCCAAGAGTTGTGTTAATTGGTGGCTTAATTTTAGTGTGGCTGCTGATTTTGGTCGTGTATCTCGCACAAGTTAGTTATGGCGAAGTCGATAAATTCAAAAAAGTAAATTGCCAGTTGCAATGGGAAATTCACCAACGACAACAGGCAGAAATTGGGATCGCTCGACTAGCTGCGATCGTTGAATCTTCGGAAGATGCCATTATCAGCAAAGATTTAGAGGGTGTAGTTACAAGTTGGAATGTAGGAGCCGAAACAATTTTTGGCTATACAGCCGCCGAAATAGTAGGGCAATCAGGGAGAAAACTGATTCCCGCAGACTATCGAGATGAGGAAAACGAAATTATCACCAAAATCCAGCGAGGAGAACGCATCAAACACTACGATACAAAGAGGCTGAGGAAAGATGGAACATTAATCGATGTCTCGATGAGTGTCTCCCCCATTAAAGACCAAGCAGGGAATATAATTGGAGCCTCAAAGATTGGCCGGAATATTGCTGACCGCAAACAAGCAGAAGCAGCACTACGTGAAAGTGAAGAACGCTGGGAACTTTCTGTACGCGGGAACAATGACGGCATTTGGGATTGGAATGTTCAAACCAATGAGGTCTTCTTTTCTAGTCGTTGGAAGGAAATGCTGGGCTATGAAGACCATGAAATCCAAAACATGCTAGACGAATGGGCTAATCTGGTACATCCCGATGATTTGGGATGGGTGATGCAAGTCATTCAAGATCATTTTGCCAAGAAAACTCCTTTTTATATCACAGAACATCGCCTTCGCTGCAAAGATGGTTCCTACAAATGGATTTTGGATCGCGGTCAGGCGCTTTGGGATGATGCAGGTAACGTAATTCGGATGACTGGCTCTCACACCGACATTACGGAGCGCAAGCAAGCTGAAGTTGCTTTACAGGTCAGCGAAGCCAGATATCGGCAATTGATCGATAACTTAAATGCGGGTTTTGTGATTCATGCGACAGATACCAGCGTCCAATTATGTAATGAAACGGCCGCTGAATTACTAGGGTTTTCAATGGATCAAATACTGGGAAAACCCGTGAGCGATCCGGCATTGCATTTGGTGCGGGAAGATGGCAGCGAGATGCCCCTAGAGGAATATCCCGTGAATCAGGTTTTATCCAGTGGAAGTTCCATCAAAAATTATGTTTTAGGAATTAAAAAAGAAATTGATAGTTGTGTTTGGGTATTAGTTAATGCCTACCCGGAACTCGATCGCCACGGTCAAATCACACAAGTTGTAGTTACGTTTATTGATATAAGCTCGCGCAAAAAAGTAGAGCTGGAAATCCAAAAAACTCGCAATTTCTTACAAGCACTGCTGGATAATTTACCAGTTGCGGTTTTTGTTAAGGACGCACAGCCTAAACAATTTGGTGTATTTCAGTTTTGGAATAAAACCAGCGAACGGTTATTTGGCATTTCAGCCGAACAAGCGATCGGCAAAACTGGCTATGATTTGTTCCCAACAGAACAGGCTATCTTTTTTGACCAAAAGGATAGAGAAGTTTTTGATAAAGGTAAGACTGAGGATATTATCGAGGAAGTCATTGACAGTCATAGTCTGGGAAAACGTTGGCTGCATACGGTGGAGATTCCCATTGACGATGAACAGCATCAGTCCCAGTACCTACTTTGTTTTTCAGAAGATATCACCGCTCGCAAACAAGCAGAAGCAGAGCTTAGAGAACTGAGTGAAGTGATGAAAAATGCGCTGTCCGGCATTTCCAAACTGGATGTACAAGGGCGTTACCTCTATGCCAATAAAGCATATTCTGACGTGACAGGCTATCAGCCAGAAGAAATGGTGGGGATGTCTTGGGAAAAAACCGTACATCCCGATGAGTTGAAAAAACTGGTTGCAGCCTATTGGCTGATGGTGCAAGAGGGCAGAGTTGAAGTTGAAACGAAAGGAGTCCGTAAAGACGGTTCTGTTTTTTATAAGCAATTGGTGATGATTTCAACTTACGACGAACAGCATCAATTTTTGGGGCATTACTGCTTCATGAAAGATATTAGCGATCGCAAAAAAGCCGAACTTGCACTAGAAAAGGAACTCTTGCGGAGTAAAACCTTCTTCAACACTTCACTGGACGGTGTTGTTGTCATGGATCGCGTGGGAAAAGTTGTCGAAGCTAGCTGCAGTTTTGCTCAAATGCTGGGCTACACCCTAGAAGAAACCCTAAATCTGAGTGTGTTTGATTGGGATGCTGAATGGACGAAGGAAGAACTACAACTTATACTCCAGAGAGATGAGGTTATTCCGCTGTTTGAGACGCGACATCGCCGCAAGGATGGTTCCGTGTATGACGTGGAAATTAGCTGGAACCGAGTGGAATTAGAAGATGAGATGATGAACTTCTGTATCTGCCGGGATATTAGCGAGCGTAAACGCAACGAAGCCGATCGCCAACAATCCGAAATCGAGTTAAAAATCTCTCAAGCGCGATTTGCCGGAATTTTAGAAATTGCCAGCGATGCGATCATTTCCATCAATACCAATCAGCAAATCACTTTGTTTAACAAGGGAGCCGAACAAATTTTTGGTTACGTGGCTGAGGAAATTTTAGGGAAACCCCTGGCGATGTTGATGCCCTCGCGCTTTGCCGATGCTCACCATCAGCACATCAGCCACTATGCCCATAAGGGAGGCTCTGCAAGGCAAATGGCAGAGCGAGGAGCCATTTTTGGACGACGCAAAGATGGCTCAGAGTTTCCGGCAGAGGCTTCCATTGCCAAGATCGAGATCAACGGTGAAATTATTTTTACTACCTTTCTGCGAGATATTACGGCTCGACAACAGGCAGAGGAAGCTCTGCGCTATCAGAAAGAGATGTTTCAAACAATCGTCGATAATATCCCAGTGATGATTGCTTTATTTGACAGGCAAGGTCAAATCGAATTGCTCAACCCGGAATTTGAAAACATTTTAGGTTGGCCGCTAGAAGATTGGCAGCAAAAAAATATCTTAGCTGAGTGTTATCCTGACCCGGTTTATTGCCAAAATGTCTTAGAACATATGCTATCGGCAACCGGGAAGTGGAAGGATTTCACAACACTGACTGCCACCGGACAGCAGTTAGAGACATCTTGGGCAAACGTGCGGCTTTCTAGCGGGCATTTTTTGGGCATTGGGCAAGATATTAGCGATCGCAAACAAAAAGAACTGACACTGCAGCACGCAATGGAAGTCGCAGAAGAAGCGAACTTGGCAAAAAGTACCTTCCTAGCCAATATGAGCCACGAATTACGCACTCCCCTCAACGTGATTCTAGGATTTGCTCAGGTAATGACCCATGACCCCTCTCTAACTCCAAACCAAAAAGAAGACCTGCAAACAATTCGGCGGAGTGGGGATCACCTCTTGAGTTTGATTAACGATGTGTTGGATCTTTCCAAAATTGAATCGGGACACTTCACCGTTGAAGAAAGCGGATTGGACTTAATTGCGCTACTGCATTCCCTCCGAAATATGTTGGCGGAACGAGCAAGTTCTAAAGGACTTGACCTTTGTTTCGAGATTGCGCCAGAAGTCCCCCAATTTATGCTTGTCGATGCTCAAAAACTGCGTCAGGTTTTGCTCAATCTGCTGAGTAATGCTATCAAATTTACCCATCAGGGAACCATTACTTTGCAAGTCAGCATTGAGGCGAACGGTACAGGGGAATTAGCCACAACTCGGCCGATTCTCCAGTTTGTAGTTGCTGACACAGGTGTAGGGATTGCACCGATCGAACTCAATACCATCTTCGATGCCTTTGTGCAAGCCCAAGCTGGGAAGCTATTGACCGGCGGTACTGGGCTAGGTCTAACCATTAGCCGCAAATTGTTGGAACTCATGGGCGGAGAAATTTCTGTCACCAGCACTCTGGGAGAGGGGAGTACCTTCACTTTTACCCTTCCCGTCAGCCCCATCAGTGGAGTTAATGTTACACCCGAAGAGAATAATCGCCTCGTGATTGGGCTGGCTCTTGGTCAACCGGATTATCGCATTTTGGTGGTTGACGATCAACCAGAAAATCGCTTGCTAATCGTCAGATTACTGACACAATTAGGATTAGAGGTAAAAGAAGCTACCAACGGACAGGAAGCGGTGCAGATTTGGCAAGAATGGCAACCCGACCTAACCTGGATGGACATTCGGATGCCCGTGTTAGATGGATACGAGGCTACGAAGCAAATTCGGGCAATGGAAGACGGACAGAACAGTACCATTATTGCACTTACGGCCCAGGCTTCCCAGAGCGATCGCACCCTAGCCTTGGCTGCTGGCTGCAACGACTACATCAGCAAGCCCTTCCGGGAACAAACCCTATTTCTCAAGATGGCGGAATACCTAGGTTTAGAGTATGTATATCTGGAAGAGGAAACAGAAAACGGGGAACGGGGAACAGATTGTTTTCCTTCTTACTTCTGTTCAGTTGCCTCTGGGCTTTCAGATTCCCTCGATCCAACGCTGCTGGCGACATTACCAAAAGAATGGGTGGTTGAGTTGCAAGATGCTGCTTTATGTGGGGATGATGTGGCGATCGTTGGACTGGTAGCTCAACTTTCCTCTGACCTCGCTCAATTGGGTATTTATGTGACGGAACTCGCCAACCAGTATCAATTTGAGAAAATCCTTAATCTAATTCAAGGTAATTTCCAAATTGGAATTACTCCATTGGAGCAAGACTTAAGTGCCAAATAGTTCGCTAAACTTATCCATACTTAATCGCCCTTGAGGAAGTTCTATGTTTGCCGTTAAACGAGCGCTAAAATTGAATAACAACGAAGCGACTTTGATGGCAAGACACGCAGGATTCCGGCGTGTAGTATTTAATTTTGGATTAAGCCTGCGAACTCAAATGTATAGTGAGGGGAAATTTACCGACTCGAAGGTAATCAACGAAGTCAAAAAAGTTCTTACCAACTACGTCAAGAAAAAGCCTGAATTCGGCTGGATGAACCAGTTGTCTAGTCGAGTTTACCAAAATGCGTTGATCGATCTAAAAGATGCGTTTAGTCGGTATCGATCTGGGAAAGCAGGTCATCCAAGATTCGCTAGTCGCCGAGACGGTCAATCTTTTACAGTCGATTCGTCTAACGGAAAAGTTCTACTAAGCGCTGGCAACACCATAAAGATTCCTACCTTGGGAACTTTTCGGATCTACGAAGCCCTAGAATGCGGTTACGTGTCTCAAACTTTTACGATTTCAAAAGAAGGAAGTCGTTGGTTTGTTTCCTTCTGTGTTGATGCCGAACGTTTACCAGTTCAACAGTCTCAGGCATCCGTGGGAATCGATGTGGGCATTAAATATGCGGCCACGCTGTCAAACCAGCAGGTCTTTGATGCACCAAAACCCTTAAAGCAAGCGAAAACCAAACTTGCTACTTTGCAGCGCCAAGCCTCAAAACAGGTAAAAGGCTCCCAAAACCAACGCAAAACCTATAATAAGATCAGCAGACTCCACGCGCGGATAGCTTGCATTCGCCTAGATTTTCTTCACAAGTTAACAACTTATTTAGCCAAAAATTTCAAGCTAATTAAGATTGAAGACTTGAATATAAAAGGCATGATGGCGAATCACAAGTTAGCTGGGGCAATATCAGATATAGGATTTTACGAATTCAAACGCCAACTTGATTACAAGTGCAAAATGTATGGAGCAACTTTAGTGCTGGTAGATCAATGGTTCCCTAGCTCTAAAACCTGTTCTAATTGTGGCCATAAAAAAGATATGCCACTAAGCGTTCGGACTTTTGACTGTCCTGCTTGTGGGAGATCTTTAGATCGTGATGTGAATGCGAGTTTAAATATTTTAAACTGGGAACCCAAGGCTATTGGGGGATAGCCTACTTATCTTGGGATTAGCCGTCTACCCAACAGCGTAGGAAGTGAACTCGAATTGTGTCTAAAAATGAGTTTAGACAAGTTTAGATAAGTTTCACGAAGCAGTTATAAGCTGTTGTGCAGTTAAAACTGTTTATTCCCCGGAGATCCCCCTAAATCCCCCTGATTGTTGGGGAGTAGGGGTTGACTTTGAGTAAGTTCTTGTCCCGCCTTCTTAAGGGGAGTAGGGGTTGAGTAGGGGGCAAGCTAAGGGGGGATCGGGCTTAACTGAACCGTATTGATTTATAAGCTGTTGTGCAGTTAAACGTTTGATTAGGACTAGGGAATTAGGAACAGCTAACAAGAATTAAATTTAATTCTTGGTAAATCCTGAAAAAAATCTCTTTAATTTTTGTTGACAATTAATGCTCTAAAATGCCTCAGAAAAATCCCAAAATTTCCCAACTCACTCCTTTAAATTTAAAAATTTTAGAGGAATGCAGTGAAGAAGCCGTGTATGCTCCCGGTCATATTCAGCCACACGGAATCGTTTTATTGATGCAACGAAACAGCCTCAATATTTTACAAGTCAGTGAAAATGTAGAACAGTTTTTGGGCATTTCTGCCGAAGAATTGCTAGGTCAGCCATTGCCAGAGTTATTGGGTCACGATCGAGTACAAGAAATTGTTAGGTATTTAACTCAAGAACCACTAAACATTCATAAGGGTTTCGATCTAAAAATTCCTCTCAAAGACGGCTCGATTCAAACATATAGAAGCACACTGCATCAGCTACCAGATGAGTTGATTCTGGAGATCGAACCCCAATTGACTATTGAAAATAATCATTCAATCGATTTTTACGATCGTCTGCAAACAGTTATCCTCAACTTTCGCAGTGCGATCGGTCTTTCTGATTTAGCTCAAACCATTGCTAGAGAAGTGAAAGCCATGACCGGGTTCGATCGCGTGATGATTTATCGCTTTGAAGCCGATGATCATGGGGTGGTGATTGCTGAAGAGAAAGAAAGCTATCTAGAAAGCTACCAGGGATTGCATTACCCGGCGATCGATATTCCCGTACCCGCCCGCAAATTGTTTTACAGCAATTGGGTGCGCCAAATTCCCAATATCAATTACACCCCGGCCCGCCTAATTCCCACCAACCATCCCCTAACCAATACACCCCAGGATCTCAGTGCTTGTGTGTTAAGGGGAGTATCTCCCTACCACATTGAATATTTGCAGAATATGGGAGTGGCTGGGACACTGACGATTTCGTTAATTGACGATCGGCGCCTCTGGGGATTAATTGCCTGTCACCATTACAGCCCGCGATTGGTAGATTACGAAACTCGCAAAACCTGTGAATTTTTAGGACAATTTGCCTCGATCGAACTGGTGCATCAGCAAGAGCGAGAATTGAACGTTTACCGATCGCAGGCGAAAACTATTCAGGATCAACTTCAGCAGGCATTCCGGCGAGATTCTAATTTTATCGAACAGGTATTGACCGAAAATGCTTCTCAATTGCTAGATTTAGTTCATGCTCAGGGAGCTGCAATTCTGCTCGATGGTCGTCTGACATTGGTGGGTCAAACACCATCTGAAGCTGAGGTTGACGAACTCGTGCAGTGGTTGCTGCAACAGAACAAAGAACGAGTGTTTGCAACAGCTTCTTTGTCTCAGTTGTATGCCCAAGCGAAGCAATTCAAAGATCGAGCTAGCGGTGTTTTAGCAATCTCAATCTTCCTATCCTACGCCAAACAAAAGTCATACCACATCCTTTGGTTCCGACCCGAACAAATTCAAACCATAAACTGGGCAGGTAATCCACAGGATGCTGTGTCGATCGACGAAATTGGAAAAATGCACCTGTGTCCCCGCAAATCCTTTGAACTGTGGCAAGAGACTGTGCGGGAGATGTCTTATCCGTGGCAGATTGCAGAGTTAGAAGCTGCCGCCGAAATGAGACATATCCTCATGCTGGCGGTGTTAGAATTTTCGCAAGCTGCCCTAGAACACGCTGCAGAAAGGGCCGCTATAGCCAACCGTGCCAAAAGCCAGTTCCTTGCCAACATGAGCCACGAGCTCAGAACGCCACTCAACGCCATTCTGGGATTTACCCAGCTTATGAACCGCAGCCCCTATATCCCAGAAGAATTCCAAGAGCATTTAGGCATCATTACCCGTAGTGGAGAACACCTGCTGACATTGATCGACGATGTTTTGCAAATGTCTAGGATTGAAGCAGGGCAATTGGTACTGAGTACAAGCTGTTTTAATCTGCATCGAATGCTGGGTTCTATTAACGAGATGTTCACTCTCAAAGCGGGTGAGAAAGGGTTACATCTTAGCAGCCAGTGGGATGCTACTGTCCCCCGTTATGTCTGTGGCGATCAAGCAAAACTTCGCCAAATCTTGATTAATCTGCTTGGGAACGCGCTCAAATTTACAACAACAGGAAGCATAGCCCTGCGGGGACGAGCTTTTTCATCTGATGATATGCCATCGAGTAAAAATGGCGATCGCCCCACTAATCCCTCCGATATTAAACCCACTATTACCCTGTCTCTCGAAGTTGAGGATACCGGATCTGGCATTTCTCCCTCAGATTTAGAATCAATTTTTGACGCCTTCAGGCAAAGCAATCGCGATCGTCACGATCGAGGAACAGGTTTAGGACTGTCTATCAGTCGTGAGTTTGCGCGTCTGATGGGAGGCGATATCACCGTGCGAAGCACCCTGGATCGAGGATCGACTTTTACCTGCCAAGTCGTTTTGGAACTACCAGAATCCCTTGATTTAGAGGAACCTGAAATTAGCGATCGGATTATCGGGATCGAACCTGGGCAACCTATCTACCGAATTCTAGTAGTAGAAGACGTTCCAGAAAATCGGCAACTGCTGGTGACGCTGCTGGAGTCAGTTGGGTTTGATGTGTGTGCGGTGGAAAATGGGGTAGAGGCGATCGATCGTTGGCAAACATGGCACCCTGACCTGATTTTGATGGACATTCAAATGCCTGTCATGGATGGTTATGAAGCGACGAGACAGATTCGAGCACAAGAGTCATTAGTCATGAGTCATGAGTCATCAGCAGACACGAGAGAGCAAATGACACGCATCATTGCCCTCACTGCCTATGCTTTTGAAGACGATCGCATCGCCAGCCTGCAAGTCGGTTGCGATGACTACATTGCCAAGCCGTTTACTGAAGGCACACTTTTCGACAAAATAGCTCATCACTTGGGCGTCCGCTACTGCTACGCCGAAAAAAATTCACCAGACTCATCAGCTTCGCCACCAAAGATATTTACTCCCGACGTAAAAACCATGCCCACCAAGTGGATTGCAGAAGTTCATGAAGCAGCACTCGATCTTAGTGATAATAAGCTTTATGAACTTATCGCTCAAATTCCCAAGGAGAAACAAGATTTCATCGAGGCGATGACATCTCTGGTCGATAACTTTCAGCTTGAAGCGATCGCAACTCTCACCCAGATTTAGGAAAAAGACCATGACAGCTTTATTCAAACTTGCCGCCCAAACGAATATTCTCATCGTGGATGATACCCCAGACAATTTGCGCCTGTTAGCCAAAATTCTAGAGTCACAGGGCTATATTGTGCGTAAAGCGCTCAACGGCAGAATGGCACTCCAAGGTGTTCATCGCGACCCACCGAGTCTAATTTTACTTGACATCAATATGCCGGAGATGAATGGGTACGAAGTCTGCCAAAAGTTAAAAGCATCGGAAGCGACTGCTCAGATACCGGTTATTTTTATCAGTGCGCTCGAACGACTAGAAAACAAGGTACGAGCCTTTGAACTGGGTGGTGTAGACTATATTACCAAACCCTTTCAAGAGCAGGAAGTGCTGATGCGAGTAAAAAATCAATTACTCATCCAACAGCAACGCCAACAACTGCTCGAACAAAATAAACGTTTAGAACACGAAATCCAAGAACGTCTGAGGGCAGAAGCAGAAGTAAGGCAGCTATCCGTGACCGATCAATTAACTGGATTATATAACCGACGAGGCTTCTTTTTACTAGCCGATCAACAACTAAAAATTGCTCGACGCACACAAACATCCTATTTTATTTTATTCGCTGACTTAGATGGTTTGAAAAAGATTAATGACACTTTCGGACACGAAATGGGAGACAGAGTAATCGTTGACGCAGCTCAAATATTAAAGCAAACCTTTCGTGAGGCGGATATTGTGGCTCGACTGGGAGGAGATGAATTTGCTTTATTTATTCCTAACTTTTCGGGAGATTCATCTACTAATTTCCATGCTCGGCTGCAAGAAAATATAGATCGCTTTAATCAAAAGTCTGAGCGAGCTTATATATCAATAAGCCTGGGTGTGGAGTTTGGGGATTTAAACAATGAAGTTTTATTAGAGCAATTGCTGGCCAAGGCTGACAAACTCATGTACGAGCATAAACGCACCAAACACTGTTTAAATCCTCAACCGTTCTTTTGAGAACAGCGATATCGGAGGGCCATAAGCATTATTTATTAAACGTGAGTTTAACCGAGAAAGAGTAAACTGAAAACAAGATAGGGAAACAGCTTGAAGACTTTAGCCCCTCAGCCGCCAAACACGATTCTCTCCCTGTATTAGGTTAAGGGTGTGTGATATCATGTCCAGTCGAGCGAGATCGATTTTTGTAGGGGCGGGTTTCCCAACAATACCTGCCAATAATTGACAATCTCAAAAACCCGCCCCGACCGGGATATTAGCGTTAATCGATCGGACATGATATGAGATCAAAAAACTTCGTAGGTATTGTCCACAATCCTGAGATCAAATCGAGTGACTGATGCTATATGGGTGGGAGCATCTCATATTGGTAAAAATACTTCTTCTAGCTCCTTCCTTATGCCTCTTTCCTCCTGCCTCCTGCCTCAAAACTCCTGCCTCACAACCTCAAAACTCCCATTTCTAGCTGGGCTGCTTTCATTGAGATGCTCCAGTATGGGTGGAGAGTTTGCCTACAGTTGCATTTATTTCTTAAACTGGTATTATTTGGAAAAAACCGATTTTATCTATTTGCCAATTCGTGCTATAATCACACCTAACTGAACTGCAATTACTCCTAGTATGGCACTGCCGGCCCAGTAAAAAGCGGCGATGCTGTAAGATCGATCGCGCCACAAGACATTCGTCTCTAAACCGTAAGTTGAAAAAGTAGTATAAGCTCCCAAAAAGCCCGTTGCTACCATTAACCGTACTTCCGACGGAATAGTCGGCACTCGTTCAAAAGCGAGGGTGATAAAAAATCCCATAGCCAAGCAACCCGTGATGTTAATAAAAAAAGTTCCGTAGGGAAAAGCCGTCCCGAAACGATTGGCAAACCACAAGGTGATATAATACCGGCTCAAAGCGCCGGCAACCGCACCTAAACTAATTGCGATCGGGTGGCGCAGATTGGGGTATTGCAGCATACAGCTATTCAATATTTGCTACTTGATATAGAGATGGATTTTAGATTCAGCGGACTTATGTAAAGTATTGTAGGATTAAATTGGCGATCGCTCTATAGCAATCCTAAATCATTCTCATAATTATTGTAGGGGCAATCCGACCCCTACTCCCCGTGGTTGCCCGATAGATAGGGGGTAGGCACTCTTAGCACTACCCCTACAAATTTATCGGAATCATTTAGGATCGCTCTAGGTGTTCGCAATTAAAATTAAGAGAGAGTATTTATGCAAATTGTGCTGGCTACCTTAGACGATGGCTTAGTTAGAGCCTGGGAAAGCACTTGCGGCAGTATGGAAAATGTCAAGATACATCACGGTTCAATATTTGATGTGAAATGTGATGCTATTGTTAGTCCGGGGAATAGTTTTGGTTTCATGGACGACGGCTTAGAGTTAGAAATTTCGGAATATTTTGGAGGGCAGGTTCTTGAACGCTTGCAAAAACTAATTCAGGCTCGACATCACGGCGAACTCTTAGTAGGAATGGCAGAAATTGTAGACACCGATCATGCTGAAATTCCATATTTAATAGCTGCCCCAATTATGCGCGTTCCCACAGTTTTAAGAGAAACAGTAAATGTTTATCTAGCAACCCGCGCTATTTTGACTCTCGTAAAATTTGGCTCAGTCCCAGATGGAACACCAGTGAAACATATCATTGAAACTATCGCTATTCCCGGCATGGGTACGGGAATGGGTAAAGTGCCGCCAGATATCTGCGCCAATCAAATGAAAGTTGCGCTCGAAGATATCCTCTTATCTCAGTACGAATTTCCTCAATCTTTACTGCACGCTCAAAGGCGTCACCACTTGTTATATACGGACGATAGCGAAGATTTGCAGTTGGAAGATTGAAACTCTTAAATTTGCCAGTTTTATTGGGTTGAGAAACCAAGTTTATTGGTGTGTGTTTTTTTAGGTAGAGAGACTTATCACAAATTTAAGTGCGCTAAACCGTACCTGCAAGTTGGCGGTATCCTACACACTAGAGCAACTTTGGTAGATATAATGTAATAGAACTGAGGTCATTCCAACTAGGTAAGCGCGGATACAAAAGTTGATAAAGCTGGAACAATAATTGCCTAGTTCTTATTAAATGCCAGAATTCCTTCTGGCGCTACAGGTACAAAGTCTGTATAAAAGACCACAATTCCTTCTGGCGCTACACATACAAAGTCTGCGTCCGGGGACTGTTAGTTTTTTTCAAAATGTTTGCTACCACAGGAGAAGATTGATATGACAGATCCAAAAGTAACCGAGGAACCAGTTTTAGAGGCAACTCTCGAAACGACGGAGCTCGTCAAACAAGAGATGCCCGACGCGACTGATGAGGCGATCGCAGAAACTGCGGCGCTGTTTGAAGCAATTAAAAAACGCGCCACCGCCGAAGTGCAAGCAGCGGGCGAACTCACCCGCGAAGCTTATTTAAAAGCTGTCAATAAGGCCTCCGGGGCGATCGAAGAAAATAAGGATCTCGCCCACGAGAGATTCACAGAAGCAGTCAAGCTGATTAAAAAAGAAACTGAGAAAAATTGGCTGGTGGTAGATGCGATTAAAACGCGGGCGCAAGCGCAGGTGCAAGATGCTGGCGAAGTCAGTCGCGAAGCTTATTTGAAAGCAGTGCGACAAGCGCGAGAAGCGGTGGAACAAAATAAATTGATCGAACGCGATCGCATCGAACAAGCTGTTGACCACATTCACACGGAAGCTGAAAAGAATTGGCACCTTATTGTGAAGCAAATTGAGTCGATCGGCACTCGCTTGACGGATGCGGCTAAGTCTGCATGGAACGCGCTGACGGCGTTTTTTGACAAGAAGGATTAAACTCAGATATGACACCATTTTAAAGCACAGGCAAGATGCCTGTTCCACAAAGATTGAATTTTCTTGTGGCACAGGCATCTTGCCTGTTCATAAAAGGTTTTGACACTAAGCGCTATAATCAAAAAGCATTATTTTTAGTCCATAACCCCCAACCATGAGAAGTTACTACTGCGGCGAACTGCGAAGCGAACACATCGGAGAGACTGTCACCCTTTACGGCTGGGTGGATCGCCGCCGCGATCATGGCGGGGTGATTTTTCTGGATGTGCGCGATCGATCGGGTATTGTGCAAATTGTCAGCGATCCTGAACGCACCCCCGATTCCTATCACGGGGCTGAGGCTTTACGCAGCGAATACGTGGTTAAAATTACTGGGCGAGTCAGCAGCCGCCCCGAAGATTCCCTCAACCCGAAATTGCCTACGGGTGAGGTGGAAATTTACGCTGACGAAATTGAGTTGTTGAATGCGGTTCGCAAACAGTTACCGTTTCAGGTGGCGACGGCAGAAAATGAAAGCGTGCGCGAAGATTTGCGGCTGAAATATCGCTATTTGGACTTGCGGCGCGATCGTATGAGTCGCAATTTGCAGCTTCGCCACCAAGTTGTCAAAGCTATGCGTCGCCACCTGGAAGATGTGGGAGGTTTTATTGAAGTTGAAACACCGATTTTAACTCGATCGACTCCTGAAGGTGCGAGAGATTATTTAGTGCCCAGCCGCGTCAATTTGGGCGAATGGTACGCTTTGCCGCAGTCGCCGCAGTTGTTCAAACAATTGTTAATGGTTTCGGGTTTGGACAGATATTATCAAATTGCCCGCTGTTTCCGCGATGAAGATTTGCGCGCCGACAGACAGCCGGAATTCACACAATTAGACATGGAAATGAGTTTCATGTCTTTAGAAGAAGTTATCGAATTAAACGAAGGTTTAGTCTCCCAGATTTTCCAAAGTGTCAAAGGCATAGAATTGCCTCGTCCTTTTCCGCGTTTGACTTACGCTGAAGCGATGGATCGCTATGGTAGCGATAAACCGGATACTCGCTTCGGTATGGAATTAGTCGATGTTTCCGATTTGATGAAAGATTCGGGATTTAAGGTATTTTCCGGGGCGGTTGCTGCGGGCGGAATTGTGAAAGTTTTGCCGATTCCCGGCGGGAATGAGGCGATTTCTAACGTGCGGATTAAACCGGGTGGCGATTTGTTTAAGGAAGCCAGCGAAGCGGGTGCGAAGGGATTGGCTTACATCCGGGTGCGGGAGAATGGCGAAATTGATACGATCGGCGCAATTAAGGATAATTTGACGGAAGCACAAAAACAGCAATTGCTCGATCGCACGGGCGCGCAACCAGGTCATTTGTTGTTATTCGCAGCGGCTGATGTGACAACTGTCAATAAGACTTTGGATAGATTGCGCTTGTTCGTGGGTAACGAATTGGGATTGATTGATAAAGACAAGATGAATCTGCTGTGGGTGACAGATTTCCCGATGTTTGAATGGAACGCTGATGAGAAGCGTTTGGAAGCATTGCACCACCCGTTTACTGCGCCGCATCCTGACGATATTAATGATTTGAAAACTGCGAGGGCTCAAGCTTACGATTTGGTGTTAAACGGTACAGAAATCGGCGGCGGTTCTTTGCGGATTTATCAGCGGGAAGTTCAGGAAAAGGTGTTTGAGGCGATCGGCTTATCGACTGAGGAAGCTTACAATAAATTCGGCTTTTTGTTGGATGCGTTTGAGTATGGAACTCCGCCCCACGGAGGCATTGCTTACGGTTTGGATCGGTTGGTGATGCTGTTGGCTGGTGAGGAATCGATTCGCGATGTGATTGCGTTTCCGAAGACGCAGCAGGCGGGTTGTTTGCTGACGAATGCGCCGGCTGGGGTGGATGAGAAGCAGTTGAAGGAGTTGCAAGTGCGATCGACTTATACGCCCAAGTCATAAGTATGTAGAATACCTTGACAATTTAACTATTTGTAAATTCCTGACTTTTTTAAGAAGTCGGGAATCTGGGTAGTTTGAGTTTGGTGTCGTTGATGCAGAGGAGTTAAAGAGTTTGGTTGAGGTTGGTTTCGGTGAGTTGGGGAAACCAGGATTTGGGGAAGTTGGGCTAGGTTAAGGGTTGGGTGTGGCTATGCCATAATGAATGAGAGAATGAAATCCACCATTAACCATGACAACCACCGTTGAACTTAACGAAGAATTGGTTAAAGAAGCCTTTCGCTTAACCAATTTCAAAACAGAAAAAGAATTGATTGACTTTGCTTTGCAAGAATTAATTCGCACCCGTAAAAAGCGGAACCTACTTGATTTAAGCGGACAAATTCAATTTACGACTGAGTACGACTACAAAGCTTTGCGGGAAAACCGAAATGTTTCTGATTGATACATCAGTCTGGATCAGCGTTTTCCGCGACAGGACAGGTGTAGTACGCCAATCCCTGGAAGCAATAATCAATGAGGAAAGTATTTTTCTGAACCGATTTACTCAGATGGAACTTTTGCAAGGTTGCCGAGATGAACGGGAGTGGACACTATTAGAAACTTATCTCCAAGAACAAGACTACATCGAGTCTACGCCTAATACTTGGGTAGCGGCTGCTCGGATTTATTACGATTTGCAACGACAGGGGTTAACGGTTAGAAGTAGTATCGACTGCTGCATTGCCCAACTGGCGATCGAACACCAACTTATTCTAGTTCATAACGATCGCGATTTTGAAACAATTCAGAGAGTGCGATCGCTCAACTGCTTGCGCTTCCGGCCTGACAATAATTAAAGATTAATTTTAGTTTGAGTTGGTGAGGATGGGGTGAAGGCTAAAATGATTACGGAAAGTATCTGTAAATCTCTTTGCGGTGGAGTATCCTGACGAAATAGACTACGCCATCATTAACTTTAATACCGATTCGGTAATCACCCACTCTAAGGCGATAGTAGTCTGCATCACCTTTTAGTTTTTTAACATTGCTGACTTCATTTAATTTTTCGGCGTTCTCAACTTCTTCTATCGCTTCCTGAATTCTTTGCAACAAATCGGCCTCAAGAATCTTGAGTAAATCCTTTTCAAAGCTCTTTTTAAACTCCACATTCATGGTTGTCTCTTCAGGATTTTGAAAATTTGCTCGCGGCTGACTGTTTCAGTATTTTCGCCTTCTTTGATAGCATTTTCTATCCCTATATCTTCTAGGGCTTCTGTTAAAATTTCAGAAAATACTTCTTTTTGTTCTTTTAATAACTCAAAAATCGCTGCTTTGAGCAATTCTTTAAGTTTGGTTTCGTCTATAGTAATTTCAGACATTGCTTTTTTTCGGGGATTTATTTAAGGTTTTCATTATATCACGAAATCAAGCCGATTTATTTTCATGTTGATGTAAATTAATTAAATTTATTCTAGCCAACGTTGGTTTGCGGGTAGTCAGAAACCGGGTTTTTTCGATAATACTTCGTTACACCTCGTAGAAGCGGCCAAAAACGCGGTTTCTTTGGTTTGCGGGTAGTCAGAAACCGGGTTTTTTGCGAGAATACTGCATCCCGACCTTTAACTAAAGTGAAAAACCCGGTTTCTTTGGTTTTGATGCGTAACTCCCGACAGTCAAAACTTAGGACTCTAGATGAAGTCGTTTGAGCCAGTTTACGACAGTTTGAAGTAAATCGGGGTCATGGGGGGAGAAGGTTTGCAGGGGTGGATGAGGTGAGTCGGTGATGAGACAGATTGTACCGTGGAAGCGGGTAAGGGCATCGAGGAAAGTAGGGCTAAAACCTCGGGCCGCGGCGGATGTGGGGTCTTCGTAGAAGATGAGGATGGGGTGTTTGTTGCTGTGGCGGCGGAGTCGATTCCAGTAGGATTTGAGTTGGGGGAGGGTTTCGGGTTCGCCGTTGAGTCGTTCGGGACAGTTTTGGTCGAGGAATTGTTCGTAGATGTCGAGGGCGGGGTTATCGGAGTCGATGAATTTGCTGGTGTCGATGCAAATTAGCTGTACGGATTCGATTAATTGTGTGTCTGCAAGTCTGGCATCAAGGATGTTGGGTAAATCTGCTAAATTGAGGCTTTGGGTGAAGGGGGTAGAACCGACTCCTGTTGTTTCTGGGACTTCTGGATGGGGTGTGGTGAGTTGATGGTGCCATGCTTGATAGAAAGTTGGGTAAGGCAGATTTTGGGCGCAGTTCCAGATGACTCTGAAGGGAGGTATAAGGAGATCAAAAGCGTTTGCACGTACTTGGGAAGTTAGGTAATTTTTTAATCCTGAGACTACGGTGGCGAAGTGTTTACCTTTCATAATTTTCCCTAAGCTATCTGCCGCTTGGCTCCGAGTAGATTCATACTGAGAAGTATTGATTAACTCGACTAAAGCCGATATCGCAACTGGGTTATCTTTGCTTATTTTCCCTAAGCTATTTGCCGCTTGCCTCCGAGTAGATTCATCCTGAGAAGTATTGATTAACTCAACTAAAGCCGATATCGCAACTGGGTTATCTTTGCTTATTTTCCCTAAACTATCTGCCGCTAGGCTCCGGGTTCTTTCATTATCTGAATTGCGGATTAACTCGACTAAAGCGGCGATCGCCACTGGGTTATCTTTGTCTATTGCCCCTAAGCTATATGCCGCTTCCACCCGAGTATATTCATCACCTGAATTGCTGATAAATTCGACTAAAGCGGAGACCGCCACTGGGTTATCTTTGTCTAGTTCCCCTAAGATACCTGCCGCTGCACTGCGGATATATTCATCCTGAGAAGTATTGATTAACTTGACTAAAGCTGCGATCGCTAATGATTTGTTTTCGCCTCTTTCTGCTAAACTATATACCGCATCTGTCAGGGTATATTTACTAATTGCACTATTAATTAAATCGACTAAAGCTGCGGTCGCCACTGGATTATCTTTGCCTACTCTTCCTAAGTTAAATATCGCTGCTCTCCAGGTATTTCTCGTCTGAGCAGAGTTGATTAAATCGACGAAAGCTGCGAGCGCCACTGGGTGATATTTGTCTATTTCCCCTAAGCTACGTGCCGCGAAACATCGGATATGTTGATTTTGAGCAGAGTTGATTAACTCGACTAAAGCTGCGATGGCTACGGGGTTATCTTTGTCTATTTTCCCTAAGCTATCTGCCGCTTGGTACCGGGTACTTTCATCACCTGAATTATGAATTAACTGGACTAAATCTGCGATCGCAACTGGGTTATTTTTGCCTATTTTTCCTAAGCTATATGCCGCTTGCCTACAAATATCTTCATTCTGTGAAGTACGGATTAACTGTACTAAAGCTGCGATCGCAACTGGGTTATCTTTGCCTATTTTCTCTAATAAATATTCCACCTTCCTCCGGGGATCTTCATTCTGTGAAGTACCGATCAACTGGACTAAAGCGGAGATTACAACTGCGTTATTTTTGTCTATTGCCGCTAAGCTATATACCGCTTGCCACCGGGTATCTTCATTCTGTAAAGTACCGATTAACTCGACTAAAGCGGCGATCGCCCTTTCCCGATCCGTGTCTTTTAGTATCTCCCTTGCTACCTCGAAAATAGGACTAAAAACTTGCAAACTATCCTGTTTTTCTGCAAATCCCCACTTGACAATTTGCGACACAATCTCATCAGCAAGACTACAATCCTTAAACTCAGCAATCCCCGCAGCCGCGAGAAAATACGCCCGAATTTTATAAAAACCAATATCACGCCCATCCTCAAACTCAACCAACGCCTTAATAAACGCTTCCTTCTCATTCTTCCCTACACCCTCCAGCCCGAACCACAGCAAAATCACCTGCTTCCACTGCGCTTCAAAAATCCGATATGCCTTCCCCACCACCGGAAAATCAACATGATTCCGAGGTAAAAAATAATCCCAATCATCCACCGCCAACGCCGCAAAATACTCCTGAAACGTCGCATGATAAAACGCATAGACTGATTCTTCCGGTTCATCAATATCGATGCCAACCCGATTCAACCATCCTAGAGATAACGCCAATGATAATAAAGACGTTTCATCGCTTCGAGCTCCCAAATACTGACTGACTAACTGATAGGACAAGCGAAAACGACTCGATTTGCCATCAATTGCTGCTTTGGCTAATTCTCCTAACCCTTCATGTAAAAGTTTCTGACACTCATTGTGACTTTTGCCACATAGCTTTTCATATATTTTGATAATTTGCTCTTTCCAGCGATAGAAATACTTAATAAAACTGGCATATAATTTTGCCTGAGTATCCGGTAAAGTTCCCTGTCTCGAACTCCAAATTTGACACAACATCCACAACCGCAACGGATTTTGAATCAACTCCTTGAGACGGGAATTCTCCGACTCTGCTAATTCCGCCTCCAAACTTTCCCCCGTCGCAGCATCCCCCATCCCCGCAAACCAACGGCGAATATACTCCGTAACTTGTTCCGAATTAAACTCCAAATTGCGAAACACATCAAACCCCGAAAAAGCATTTTTATCCGCCTCCCAAACATTCACCCGACAAGTCACCACCACCCGCGCCGCCTGCACCCATGTCCTTGACAAATCTTTCGCTAACTGCTGCATTCCTTGAGTGTTGGCCATTTCATCCACACCATCCAGCAACAACCAAACCCGACTCATTTGTGCTTCTAAATCACCGCGCGTCACTCCTCCTGGACACCGAGACAACCACACCTTTTCCAAATGGTCACAGATACTTTGCGCGCCTAATTCAGCTAAATCTATCCAAATCGGCAACCCCAATTCTTGCTCTAAAATCCAATCAGCAATCTTCTGCAACCGCGTGGTTTTCCCCGCACCCGGTTCGCCAATAATCGCAATTTTTCGCCCTTGACTAATGTCGCTTTTCCCTTGTCGCAATACATCCTCAAAAAACCTTTCTTCAGCAATGGGAATCAGTTTTTCTGTTTCCTTTTCCTTTTCTTCCTGCTGATTCCTTGGCTGAGGTTTGGGTTTTTGGCGTTCAACAATGGCTAAGGGAACATAAACCCCATCGAGTTGCGGAGTCATCCCGCAGGCGTTGGTGAAAGGGTTGGTGGTGAGTTGCTGTTGGTGGGCGAGGTTTTGGCGGCAGATTTCTTGCCAGTTTATGGGTTCTTCTTTAGGTTTAGGAGTTTCATGGGATATCTCGACTGTGACGGAGCCAAATTTAACCTTCCACTTTTCCTCAATTACTTCTAAATTTTCTTTGGGGTTAATCTGATTCTTCAGCTTAAGGGAAAATTTCCAATAACCTTGATTTCTTGCACTAGGTTTAAGGTAAAGTATACCTAAGTCTTTCAGACAGTCGAGAACATCTTGGATTGCCTCTCCTCTTCTCTGGGAGTTATTGACATTCTTTTCATCATTGGGTTGAGAGAGTTCTAACGCCTTTCCTAAGCATTCCACCAATGTACATAAATCTTCCTTAGTTATCCCTTCAACAATTTTGGTTTTGTTGTTGTTGAGTTTTTGCTGAAATTTCCCCGATACCAGCAACTCATTTTCCTTTTCCCATAGCAACTTGAGCGTAGCTTTCAGCTTGTCCCCTGAAACGGCTATTTCCCCATTATCCTGGAACGTAACTTTCAGCTTATCCCCAGCCACGCCAATTTCCCCATTCGTGAGGGCGAGTAAGGCCTCAACCAGTTTGAAAACGTTGTTTTTTGTGGTGGCGTTTTTCCCGTATTTTCGTGCCATCGCTACCTTTTGAATAAAATTCATCGTCGCTTGGGCAAGTTTGCCCAAACCAGTTGGTTTGCCCAAGCGCTTAACCCCGATTATACAAGGGTTTCAGAATTTTTTGTTTTTGCTTGATTGGGCAAAAGCCCAAAAAAATAATTTACCTCATAAGCACAAAACGAGGTGAATTATGAACGACCAAGAAGACAGAATCAAACAACGCGAAGCATTAGAAGATGCTCATGACAACTTTGTTCAACCTTATGTTAATCAATTGATTGAAGTTAACGCCCAGTCTTCACCCAATATTGATGTTGCGCTTCCTGGGTTTTGCTGTGTGTCGGGATGGTTGGTTTTGGTTGTATTGTATTGTTTTTGGACGCGCTATCGAATGTCATCAAAATAGCCTGTATTATTCGGCGGTTGAAACCGCTTCTGGTCAAACGAAGTCTGCCTCCGCAGACTAAGAGTTTATTACGTTTCTCTGGGATCGTCTGTTGGTGGATGACAGCCAGCTTTAATCCATAAACCGCGTGCTTCCTGAATCGATCGCTCTCCTTGATACCGTTCGTCATTCACGTCAAGCCGATCGCAAGTAGCGCGACCAATTGCTGTAACTCCGATAATTTTTGTACCCTCCCTCGTCCAAATAAAATGCTCTTGCCATTGCTGACTTCGAGGATTAAATAGAGCTACTTCTGCTTGAGTTTCTAGATCGCTAGCTACTGTAAAATTGTAACGGCGTTGATTGCAACGGCTACAAGCAAGCGCTAAATTATTGACATCATCAGTACCATCTAAAGAACGGGGTTTAATATGGTCGATGGTAAAACGAGAGGTGCTGATTTCTTCTGGAGAGTGACAATATTCGCAAAGATATTTAGCCCGTTGTCTTACATATTGGCGGGTTGCTTCGGTAAGGGTCATTTTTGAGCGAGGAGGAGGGAGTTTAGGTAAGTAAAAAGGCGATCGAGTTCGTTGATGGCCTTGAGTTCGTCTTGTTCTTCAGCCGTTAGATCGTTGACTTTATTTTTTTCCAGAAGGCTTTCTAGATGGAGTTGAAGTCGATCAGTAAATTTGAACAAAGGGCGATTATTGACTGTTTCGACTTTAATTCCGGTTTCAATGAGGGAGGGAGGTTGAATGACAACTTGCATAATATTTGACTTTGTTGAATTGTTTGTCATGTTTAGGCCTTATCCATATTTTATCTCAAATTACGGGAGGCCAGAAACCGGGTTTTTTCGAGAAGACGCGCTACGCCTCGTAGTAGCGGCAAAAAACCCGGTTTCTTTGGTATTTATGGGTAAGCCCTAAATGAGACAGAAAGGCCGATCGCACTTTTTCAATTCGTGCGATCGCCCTCCAAGATTATTCTTTCCAGTAACGGGTTAAAATCCGGATTACCTCACCCGCTATCGGCGATGGTAGAGGCGGGCTCCATTCCCCAACTTCTGCAAAACCTAAAACGTGCAACAGATTAACGATACTTTCTACCGCTTTGGGAACGCCACACAACAGCAAACGAATCGGTTGCTTACCTTGAGGTACATCAGGAATTTCTTCCCGGAGCAGCTCGGTAACTGACTTTGGCTGTGATATCATAGACTTTGAATTACACGAATAGTGGAATTGCGATCGCCCTCAAGTTTTCCAGGCCAGGGGCGATCGCTTTTCCGTTTGTACATCCTCAGTCTAGCACAGCTATGGGAATATGGGAATAGGTAACTAAGGGAATTTTAAACTTTTCACACGTAAACGTGTGAAAATAAAGTTATGGCAAATGAAAAAGACACCATCAAACTTGTAATTCCCAAGGCATTGAAGATCAGGTTCAAAGCCTTGTGCGTTCGTGCGGAAAGGGATATGAGCAGCGTCGGAGGTCAACTAATAGAAAACTGGTGTCAAGAGCAAGAGCAAGCCCAGGCGAAACGGGATGAGTCAAACACCTGAAGGGGCGACACCAAAGAGGCGTACAAAGAAAGTACGATCGATCTATGAAGTAAATTCCCAGTTGCCTAACTTGCCAGCAAAAAACCTAAAACGAGTCACCAGCTACGTTCCTCCAAACGCCTACAACGTCTTGGAAGATTGGGCCAAGAAAGAAGACCGGACAGTCAGCAATCTGGTAAGTCGGATTGTCTCTGAAGCTGTAGATGCTTACTTGGCTAAAAAGACTACAGAAGATGAACCCAGCAGCAATTAACCTTTGATCTCTACGCTGATGAGTCATTCTCAACTGCCAACCTGTCAGGCCGTTGATTTTGTGTTGGAGTGGGGTTTGGTTTTTGGGTGTTTAGATTACTTTAGCCTAAACTAGATTGTGGTGTGCTACCTTGGCTTAAAAAAGCTCTAAAAAATTTGCAGTCAGCTAAAATGACATGGTGAACACGCTACCCCCAAACAATGTGAGTCCTGCAAAATCTCCTAGAGTTGCCTTTTACCCGCCACCCGAAATCAAGGAGAAGTTAGAAAAACTGGCGAGTATTGAGCGTCGTTCGATTTCCCAAATGGCATTACTTTTGGTCGAAGAAGGACTCGAAAGAGCGCAGAAGGAAGGCAAGTTTAATGAATCCAAAGACGATTAAACTACCAACTACCACTGCGGGCGATCGCTCTCAACTGCCTGCGTGTCCTGCCGTGTACTTTGTTTGAGACGGTGACGCGGTAAGGTACAATAGGGCAGTAAAAGCACAAATAACAGCCTTGCCAGCAAAACTCCCCAGAATAGTTGTATATCTTCCAGAAGAACTTAAAGCAGACCTAGAGCGGTTAGCCAAATCGCATTATCGGCCGGTCTCGAATATGGTATTGACATTAATTCAAGAAGCAGTAGATGAGGCTAAATCTGAGGGGAGAATTCAAAGCGACGATCGATCGCAGCAACAGAAAATCGACAGCGACTCTGAATGATTTAACCGCAGAGGACGCAGAGAACACAGAGGAAGAGAAGAGAGAGATGAATAAATTTGTTATAAAATGACATTTTGAACACGCTACCTATTACTTGCTCTTGGCCAGATGAATGTCTATTTATTGCTTCAGTTCTGTCCGTCAAATTCAGCAACCTGTTTTTGAGGAAGAGAGGTAATTGCTAAGACTAAAACACTTAACGTAAGACCTAAAATCGCATAACTCGGTAGTGAAAAAATAGTTACTTTAAACAAATAAGGCAATTCCCCCCCCTTCCAGTTCCACCGCTTTCCTAGAAACACCAACAGCCCGCCATGAATCACAGCGGTTTGCACCATAACACAGCCCGCCGCCAATAACCAAACCGACATTCTTTGCCTAGAGAAGGCACAATTTTTAATCTGAAAACATAAATCATTCAGCAAAAAAACTACCGCCGGTGCTAACATCACAGAACTGGTGGGCTGTGAATAGTTGATAGCAATACTCAAAGTAGAAATTAGCACCATTTCAGATAAGTCAACCTTTTTTGACCAAGCATTGCGAGATTGTTTTTTGTAAAAATACCAACTCACTAAACCAACTAGCACCAGAATAATCAAGTCAGAAAATAGCTTCGCCACGAAGGGACTATCGGGGAAAAATCTCGGCCCCATAACCCTTAAATCAAGGCGACTCATAGAAATATAAGCATTATTCGATGGATCGTTGAGCCAGAGTGGAAATCCACGAGTCGCATCCTGTATAAATCCTGTTAAAGAATTGCCCGTTACAGCTAGACCTATAACTGCCAAAACAGTTACCGTGACTATAGATATAAAAACTAGCTGAAACCGTCTTTTGATTAAAAAATAAGGAATAAACAATATAACTAAAGTGGGTTTAAAAAGTGCTATTCCTAATAAAATTCCTGCAATTACATCCTGATTTTTTCTAGCATAAATAAACATCCATAACAGCATAACAGCAATAAAAGTTGCCACATTGCCAACTTGAAGATCGAAGACAAAACCGTAGAGGAATGCAACTGATATACTACAAATAGTCCGAAAAGCTCGTGAGTGCGACACCAACAAGATATTCGCTCCCCATAAAACAAAACCTGTGGCAATAAGATGCAGCCAAGTCCAGATTGTGAATGCAGTCTTCATAGGGAAATAGCCCACAAACCACAGCGGAGGAATGATATTAGGTGGATAAACAAAAGAAGGAATAAACCCACACACTTTAGTGATGCTACAGAAACCGCTGTTAAACACTTCTACATTAAAGGGACTCAAATGCTGATGGGCTAATCTACTCGCTACATAAAACCACTTAAAATCCCAGTAAGGGGGATCGGGCCGATTAGTCAGATTGTAAACCAACCAACCGGTATAACAGAGAAATCGGGTGAGAACTAATACAATAACTGCTTGCAAAATAAAGTTAACAATAGGTTGACGAAAAAAATGAGTCAACCTTTGGATCGAAGGATGTTTTAAAAACAAAGAATCTTGCCATGCTGTTTTTTCGCTATCTAATCGCCAATTAAATTTGAGAAACCCAGCCACTGTAATTATAATTATTACATTCCAGAATCCAAAGCTAATCATAGAAAATATTTTTAATAAATGTACTATTTGATGATATCACAACCAGAAATTATCTCATGTCCGATCGATCAACCATAATATCCCGGTCGGGGCGGGTTTTTGAGATGGTCAATTATTAACAGGTATTGTTGGCTCACGGGCCCCTACAAAAATCGCGGTTGCTCGACCGGACATGATATTATCAACTAAAAATCAGCCTTTGAACCTAGAATCTAGACGTTTATTCCTGGTTTCAACCTAACTCTCTTTTCTCTCTTTTCTCTGCGTCCTCTGCGCCCTCTGCGGTTAAAAAAAAAAATCTTATTCACAAACAAAATAGCATTGCCATCCAAAAGCCCGATCGCACATTTGCGCCTTATAACCCTGTTCACCCCCAAACATATGCGTTAACCTAGTTGACTACAACTTGTACCGCACTCCCCAACTAAATTCATGCTTCCCCGCATCCAAGAATTAGCCGCCACCCTAGCACCCCGCTTAATCGAAATTCGCCGCCACATCCACTCCCACCCCGAACTCAGCGGTCAAGAATATCAAACCGCCGCCTACGTAGCCGGAGTTCTCGCTTCCAGCGGAGTTCACGCCATCGAAGGAATCGGCAAAACAGGAGTGCTCGGCGAACTCAAAGGCAACAGCAGCGAGTCTCGCTGGCTGGCAATTCGCACCGATATGGATGCTTTGCCGATTCAAGAACGCACAAACTTAGAATTTGCCTCCCGCAACGAGGGAGTGATGCACGCCTGCGGCCACGACATCCACACCACGGTCGGTTTGGGCGCAGCCATGATATTGTCTCAGCTAGAGGAAAAATTGCCCGGTAACGTCCGCTTCTTGTTTCAGCCGGCGGAAGAGATTGCCCAAGGTGCTCAATGGATGATTAAAGACGGGGCGATGCAAGATGTTGACGGCATCCTCGGAGTGCACGTTTTTCCGACGATTCCCGGGGGTTGCATCGGTATCCGCCACGGGGCACTGACGGCGGCGGCAGATGACATAGAATTGATTGTGATGGGCGAATCCGGCCACGGTGCGCGTCCCCACGAGGCGATCGACGCAATTTGGATTGCTTCTCAGATAATTACCACTTTGCAGCAGGCAATTAGCCGCACGCAAAATCCTTTGAGGCCACTGGTTTTGACGATCGGGCAAATTAACGGCGGACGAGCGCCGAACGTAATTGCCGATCGAGTAAAATTATTGGGAACTGTGCGATCGCTCCATCCCGAAACCCACGAAAACCTGCCGGCTTGGATCGAACAAATTGTTTCTAGCGTTTGCGGAACTTACGGCGCTAAGTACGAACTCACCTACAAGCGCGGCGTGCCGGGAGTCCAAAACGACCCAAAACTCACGCAATTAGTCGAAACTGCGGCTTTAGAAGCTTTAGGTCGATCGCGCGTCCAAATTTTACCAGAACCCTCCCTCGGCGCCGAAGATTTTTCGATGTACTTAGAACACGCACCCGGAACCATGTTTCGCTTAGGAGTGGGACTGACTGACAAACCGAACTATCCCCTCCATCACCCGCAATTTGAGGTCGATGAATCTGCGATCGTGACCGGCGCTGTCACCTTGGCCTATGCCGCCTACCAATATTGGAAACAGCATCCAGGTTCACACTAATAGTCTTCGACGTATGGGTGGTCAGCTAACTAACCGTAGGGTGCTTAGCCGGAAAATTGTTTTGTCTCTGGTAATAACATTCAGCCCTGACCCACCCTACAATAACTACAAAAACTAATTTATAAAATTTTATGAACCTAGATTTCGATCGATTCTGCGACGCCTGCAACCCCAGTCACTCCTTGATATTGGGCAATGCCGAAGATCAGCGCTACTACATTGATTTTGCTGAGGTGCGCGGCGGAAAAGTTATTAACATACTCAAACGGACAATTACCCGTCTGGCACGAGATAAACCGACTTGCCAATTGTTTACCGGACATATTGGTTGTGGCAAGTCTACTGAATTGTCGCGACTGGAAAAAGAGTTAACAGATGAGGGGTTTCATGTAGTTTACTTCGAGTCAACACAAGACCTCGATGAAATGGATCTCGATTTGACAGATATCATGTTAGCGATCGCACGGCGAGTCACTCAAAGCTTGGAAGAGAGCAAAATTTCCTTCCAGCCCCAGCGCTTTAAATAATTGTTAAAAAATAGTTGGAATTTTTTACAAACCCCTGTGACTTTAGAAGCCGCAGGAGAACTTTTTGGCAGCAAATATAAGGGCAATACAGACGGAAATCTGGAAGTTTCTCTGCCTTTAGGCATCGCCAAAATTACTGCCACAACCAAAAGCAATCCCGACTTGCGATCTAAACTGAGACAGTACATGGAACCGCAAGCTAATAAAATGTTAGAACTGATTAATCAAGAAATTATTGATGTAGCCATTAATCAGCTAAAGCAGCGGGGTAAAAAAGGATTGGTGGTGATTGTTGACAACTTAGACCGGATAGTTTTTCGGCCCAATGCAGCGGGGCGACCGTTGCCAGAATATATCTTTATTGACCGGGGCGATCAGTTGCGGAAACTGAATTGCCATTTAGTTTATACCGTGCCGCTGGGATTGATTTTTGGCAATGAAAGTGAAATTTTGAAAAATCGATTGGGGGGTGGAGTTGACCCGAAAATTTTGCCAATGGTACCTGTAAAGAAGAGAGACGGCAGCGAATTTGTTGAGGGGATGAATTTGCTGCGGCGCATGGTGATGTCGCGGGCTTTCCCTGATGTGCCAACCGAGGAATATATTACATTAATTACCGAAGTTTTTGACAGCCCTGAAACTTTAGATGAATTGTGCCGAGTCAGCGGAGGTCATCTGCGAAACTTGATGGGGATGCTGTTTGGTTGCTTGCAGCAAGATGACCCTCCCATTTCCCAAAATGTGTTGCAATCTGTGATTCGTAATTCCCGCGACAGTCTGATTCGCGGCATTGATAATGATGAGTGGGAATTACTGTTTAAGGTGGTGAAAGAACAAAGCATAAATGGAGATAAAGAATACCAAGATTTGCTGCGAAATCTGTGGGTTTTTGAGTATGTAGACGACACTCAAGGAAATTGGTTTGCGTTGAACCCGCTGTTGATGGAAACTGACAAATTTAAGCTGTGGCAGCAGCAAAATTCGTGAGATTATGGTAAACTCAAATCTAGCCGAAGATATTGCAGCAGAAAATGAGCGATCGCTCTCTACATTGGTACGGACGATCGCCCGGTTTCAAAGAATTTTTTCTTTGACTTTAGTGTGCTGCAATTACGCTACCTTGCGTGATATTATGCTGGAAAAATTGCGCGATCGCTCTACTGTTGAATATCAAGAATTAGCCCTCGAACCTGCCACCAAAACACTTTATCAAACTATTCTCAATGCCGTCCAAGAGCAACCGCCGAAAGCTTTAATAGTTTTCGGTATAGAATCGGTGGTGGCGATTGATGACCTGCTAGCTGGGGCTAATAGAGCGCGAGACCAATTCAAACAAGATTTTGCTTTTCCGTTGATATTATGGGTGACGGATGCTGTACTGTCTAAATTTAGTCGATCGGCGAATGATTTGAAGTCTTGGGCTCCTCCTCCAATTCAGTTTACCATGCCGCCCGATGATTTGATGAATTTGTTACAACAACAAACCAGTCAAGCTTTTGCTGATGTTGATAATTTCAAATTAGATGACTGTGAAATGGAGTTGCTGGAGAAGGATTTGGTAAATGCAGCATTAGACCAGGAATTGCAAGCTAGTTGGCAATTTATTCGCGGTTTAGTTGAATTTCAGAAAAATCAAATAGATTTAGCACTCGATCATTATCAGCAAAGTTTGACATTTTGGCAGCAAAATCGCCACTTAGAAAGACAAGGAATTGTCTGCCAGAAAATTGCTCAAGCTTACAACCGCAAAGCTGAATTGCACCGGGCAGGAAATCAAGGTTATTGGCAAGAAGCTAGAAAGTATTTACAACAATCTCTGGATAGCTTTGAGCAAGTGCAGCGGCATGATTTAGCTGCGAAATGTATTAGCGAACTCGGCGAAGTGCTGCGACTTTTACAAGATTGGGAAGAGTTGCAAATTTTAGCTAAAAAAGCCTTAGAAATGCACGAAATTTACGGCACTCCGAGTCAAGTAGCTGAAGATTACGGCTTTTTGGCTGAGGTGGCGCTGCAAAGTTTGGAGTGGGGCAAAGCTTGCCAATCGGCTCAATCAGCATTGGCTATTTTGGCACAACCAGGAGTATCCCAACAAAACAATGGTTTGTATCGGTTACTTTGGGCAAAAGCGCAGCTAAATCTCACTCAAGAGTCGCAGGCAGTTAACAACTTAGAAGTAGCTAAAGAAATTACACAACCTCAAGATGACGTGCAGCTTTATTTGAGGATTTTAGAAGAGTTGAGAACTCTCTATTTTGAGCAAAGCGAATATTTAAAAGCATTTTACCTTAAACTCGAACAACAAGCAGTTAAAAGCAAATATCGACTGCAAGCTTTTATCGGTGCAGGTCGCTTGCAGCCGCCGCAACAAATAATTGAGAACGGTTTAGAATCAGGTCAATCACAAGCTGAAATTGTTGAGGAAATTATCGCCGCTTCCGGGCGGTCGCAGGATGTTAAACGAATAATTCAACGGATAGGTACACCTGCTTGCAAGCTGACAATTATTCACGGACAGTCTGGAGTAGGAAAAAGTTCGATTATTCAAGCGGGGTTAGTTCCAGCCCTGCAACTTACAACTTTTGACGCGCGGGATGTATTGCCTGTTTTATTGCAGTCTTATCACGATTGGGCGAGGGATTGCGGTCAGTGTTTGCGATCGGGAATTAAAAAAATAAAAGGTGAGAGTTTATCTACTCCTATTGACACGCCGATAGCTATTCTGGAACAGTTGCGACTGAATCAAAATCGCAATTTATTGACGGTACTAATCTTTGACCAGTTTGAGGAATTTTTCTTTGCTTATCAAGACCAAACTAGCCGGAGAGAGTTCTATGATTTTTTGGCTGAATGTTTAAATGAGATTGGTGAACTCAAAATTATCCTGTCGCTGCGGGAAGATTATCTTTTCTACTTGTTAGAATGGAATCGCGCCAGCAATTTGTCAATAATTGATAACGACATTCTCAATAAAAAAATCTGCTATTACTTGGGCAATTTTTCGCTAGCCGATGCTAAAATTGTTCTCCAAACCTTAACAAAACTCTCTCAACTTGACTTATCCGAAGATTTGGTAAACGCGCTGGTAGAAGATTTAGCAGGTGAAGTGCGGGAAGTGCGGCCGATTGAGTTGCAAATTGTGGGAACGCAACTAGAAAAACGGCCGATTACTCGACTGGGTGAATATCAGCAACTAGGCAGTCCGGCTAAGGTCAAACTGGTTGAGGAATTTTTAGCAGAAGTTATCGCAGACTGCGGCCAGGATAATAGAGAAATTGCCGAACTTGTCTTGTATTTGCTGACGGATGAAAACAACACTCGTCCTCAGAAAACTCTGGCTGAGTTAGCAGCAAACTTAGGAACTGAGTCAGAAAATTTAAAGTTAATTTTAGAGATTGTCGTTAAATCGGGATTGGTGTTAGAAGTGCCAGCAACTCCGATTGAACGTTACCAACTTGTCCACGATTATTTAGTGCCTTTTATCCGCAAACAGCGCGGTGCGGAATTACTAGAATTACGCGAAAAATTTAAGCAAACTGAAGCGAAAAATCAGATATTAGCAGAGGCCACACAAAAAGCCGAACTGTTGTCAGTAGAATCACAGCGAAAAGCCCAGAGACGAATTGGTATTGGTACAGCGGTATTGGGTATTAGCATAGTTTTAGCTGCAACTGTAATGGGATTAGCGCGGCAGCAAGTGGACCAGGCACAGAAATTGACAAAATTAGAGCTATCGGCAAGTGAGGTTTTGAAACTATCTGAGTTGGGTAATAATCAAATAGAGGCTTTAATCTCAGCCGTGAAAATTGGAAAAGAACTCAAAGCCACAGTCAAGGAAGTTCGTTCCTTTGCAGATAACCCGATATCTAATCCGCAGATTGCCCTCAATCAGATTCTCGACAACATCCGAGAACAAAATTGGTTTAAAGGACATCAAGGTCAGGTAACAAGTGTCAGTTTTAGTCCCGACGGCAAATACATTGCTACGGCATCAGAGGACAATACAGCAAGGTTGTGGGATGTTACAGGTAAGCTGATACAAGAATTTAAAGGAGATCAAATTTGGGTAACAAGTGTCAGTTTTAGTCCTGACGGCAAATACATCGCTACGGCATCATGGGACAATACAGCAAGGTTATGGGATTTAACAGGCAAGTTGATACAAGAATTTAAAGGACATCAAGAGGCGGTATCGAGTGTCAGTTTTAGTCCTGACGGCAAATACATCGCTACGGCATCATGGGACAATACAGCAAGGTTATGGGATTTAAC
>NZ_JAUBOZ010000017.1:34921-108180 GCF_036700475.1 Microcoleus sp. T2B6
AGGCAAGTTGATAAAGGAATTTAAAGGACATCAAAATGAGGTAAGGAGTGTCAGTTTTAGTCCTGACGGCAAATACATCGCTACGGCATCAGAGGACAATACAGCCCGGTTGTGGGATGTTACAGGCAAGCTGATACAAGAATTTAAAGGACATCAAGGTTCGGTATCGAGTGTCAGTTTTAGTCCCGACGGCAAATACATCGCTACAGCATCAACGGACACAACAGCCAGGTTGTGGAATTTAACAGGTAAGCTGATACAAGAATTTAAAGGACATCAAGGTTCGGTATCGAGTGTAAGTTTTAGTCCTGACAGCGAATACATCGCTACGGCATCATTCGACACAACAGCCAGGTTGTGGGATGTTACAGGCAAGCTGATACAAGAATTTAAAGGACATCAAGGTTCGGTATCGAGTGTAAGTTTTAGTCCTGACAGCAAATACATCGCTACGGCATCATGGGACAAAACAGCCCGGTTGTGGGATGCCACAGGCAAGCTGATACAAGAATTTAAAGGACATCAACATGAGGTAAGGAGTGTAAGTTTTAGTCCCGACGGCAAATACATCGCTACGGCCTCATTCGACAAAACAGCCCGGTTGTGGGATGTCACAGGCAAGCTGATACAAGAATTTAAAAAACATCAAGATGAGGTAAGGAGTGTAAGTTTTAGTCCCGACGGCAAATACATCGCTACGGCATCAGGTGACAATACAGCAAACTTGTGGGATGTCACAGGCAAGCTGATACAAGAATTTAAAGGACATCAAGGTTCGGTAATAAGTGTAAGTTTTAGTCCCGACGGCAAATACATCGCTACGGCATCATGGGACTACACAGCAAGGTTATGGGATTTAACAGGTAAGTTGATAAAGGAATTTAAAGGACATCAAAATGAGGTAACAAGTGTCAGTTTTAGTCCCGACAGCAAATACATCGCTACGGCATCAGCGGACAAAACAGCCCGGTTGTGGGATGTCACAGGCAATTTGATACAGGAATTTAAAGGACATCAAGATGGGGTAAGGAGTGTAAGTTTTAGTCCCGACGGCAAATACATCGCTACGGCCTCATTCGACAAAACAGCCCGGTTGTGGGATTTAACAGGTAAGTTGATACAAGAATTTAAAGGACATCAAGATGGGGTATGGAGTGTCAGTTTTAGTCCCGACGGCCAATACATCGTTACGGCATCAGGGGACAATACAGCCCGGTTGTGGCGAATTAAAACTTTAGATGAAATGCTGGTGCAAGGCTGCGATTGGCTGCACGACTATTTGCAGAATAATGCTGAGGAAAGCGATAAACACGTCTGCGATGAGATTAGTGCTCAGAAAAAATGATTAGCCAATCAATCGGTAGGTGCAAATAAACCTGACAGTGTAACAGAATGTAAAGCGATCGCAACTTTTGCGATTCCTGCGTTTGACTCGCAATGACAGATTTACCGCAGGGGGCCCAGAAACCGGGTTTTTTACGAAAAGACCAGTTGCAGCGCCCACACTCGGTAAAAAACCCGGTTTCTTTCGTCTGAGTGCCTAAGTCCTGACTTAACAGAATTCTGGCAACCAAACCACCTTATCTTCCGGAATTCCGCTCTAGCAGCCGCCAAATGTGCTAACGTACAATCAAAAATCCCCAAATTTCAACTATCGCGAGACAGATAACCGTGTTCGCTCAAGCACCTCCAACTCCCAATTACAAATGGTTTAGCTGCGTTTCTAGCACTGTTTTCACCGCATTGTGCCTGTTGCCCATTTTTAGCGCTGCGGGATACGCCCAAACTCCCCAAAATAGACCCATCAAAATCGGTGTGGTGCAGCGGTTTGGCACCAAAGCAACCGACAAACTAACGCTGAAAGCATTACCGGGCGACAGCTTAACATTGAGTTACAAAACTCCTCAAGGCATAGAAACCAAAACGGCTGCCAGCATCAAGCTAGAAATAGCCCCGAAACCGCTGGAATCGGCATTAGTAGAAGAACGAGTTGTTCTGAGCTCCCACCGCAGTTTCGAGAGTGCGGAAGATAGCGCCAATCAGTGGCGGGCTAAGGGAATTGAGGTAGAAATTGCTCAACCTTTTCGCTGGCAAGTTTGGGCGAAAAGAGATACTTACAACTCTCCTTTGGTGCGACGCTGGCTGTTGCAAAGTTTGCAAGCTCAAGGGAACACAACAGCTTTTTTGGATTCCAAAGTTTTAAAACAAATACCCCAGGCATTTTGGGTTTTAAACGGCTTTCGTTTCAACCGCAATGAGTTGGATGTCACGGCGGGGAAAAATGTGATTGAGGTATTGGAACAAACCACCCAAGAGGCGACAGCTATTGAACCCGAAAAAGCAATTCAACAAACTCACCGTTATGGCGGCAGTTTGCACCTGCAAAAAAATGCTTACGGCACTTATACTTTGGTAAATAAAGTGCTGACGGAAACTTATTTGCGGGGTGTTGTTCCTCACGAAATTGGGGCTTTTGCGCCTTACGCTGCGATTGTCGCTCAAACTATTTTAGCGAGAACCTACGCCCTGAGAAATTTGCGCCGGTTTGCTGTGGATAATTATGAGTTGTGCGCTGATGTTAACTGTCAAGTTTATAAGGGTTTGACCGAGGTTTACCCGCAAAGTGATAAGGCGATCGCCCAAACGAGCGGTTTGGTGCTAACTTACGAAAATCAGCTAGTAGACGCGCTTTATTCCGCCTCTAGCGGCGGCGTGACAGCCTCTTTTAACGATGTGTGGCAGGGCGCGGAACGTCCATATTTGCGATCGATCGTCGATTCCCCTAATAAGGTGTGGGATTTGTCCAAGCAGAGTTTATCGGACGAAAACAATTTCCGCCGCTTTATCAGTTTGGAAAAAGGGTTTAATGAGGAAAAAGAAGACACTTTTCGGTGGCGCGAACCCGCTTCTTTGACGGCAATTGGTGGATTTCTCAAACAGTATCTTCAGAAGAAACAGCACCCGCTGGCTAATTTGAAAACTGTCACTCAGGTGGAAGTGACAGAAAGGTCGCCCGCTGGTCGAGTTTTGAAAATGAAGGTTCAAACTGACTTGGGCCCGATTGATATCGACAAAGACGAGATTCGCAATGCTTTTTACCCGCCGATTAGCACGCTTTTTTACCTAGAACCAATTTACAATCCCGACAAAACTCTCAATGGTTATGCTTTTGTCGGAGGTGGTTTCGGGCACGGGGTGGGAATGAGTCAGACTGGTTCTTACAATTTGGCTAATTTGGGCTGGAATGGATCTCAAATTCTGGGCTTTTATTTTCCCGGCGCTCAAGTTGTGCCGCTCAGCGATAACATTACATTTTGGCAACCATAAAATTAAACTCCCAAAATTCAGTGAGGACTTGCGTAAAAACTATCGAATGCAAGCAGGAGCAATGCAATCTCAATGCCGGATTTTTCCGAATCTTTAGCGCAAGCCCTAAAATTTTGAGATTTTAGATTTTAGATTCTAGACAGGATTTTACGAGTTAACTAAAATCTGCTATCTAAAATCTAAAATTATTCGGTCAGCTATCGCCTCAAACTGCTATTAATCAATAGCTTGGAGTTAGAGCAGATGACTGACGGCCCCCTTTTTAGTACAGCTCTTCTTCTTTGTGAGTTTCTATCGTACAGTCAGACTGGGGATAGGCGACGCAGGTGAGGATCATTCCGGCCTCGATTTGGTCGTCGTCCAAGAAAGATTGGTCGGATTGGTCAACAGTGCCTGATATGATTTTGCCGGCGCAGGTGGAGCAAGCTCCAGCGCGGCAAGAGTAGGGGAGGTCAAGTCCTGCTTCTTCAGCAGCATCGAGAATGTAAGTATCTTCATCAACGTCAATGGTCTGGTTAAGTCCTTCGGCTTCGCTGATGAGGGTAACTTTGTAAGTTGCCATGCACTAAATCCTCTCAAAAATTCAACAAGATTGATAATTTTTCCTAATGCAACCTTCAAGGCTCTATGAGCTTTGAGGTTAGGCATTAGGTTCGTTCCCTCTATGATAGTAGGGGATAGAAGCCCGGTTGCAACACTCATTTACAAAAAATTTGAATGGGATTAGTTATCACTTTTTTTAATTTCATCTTTATTACTTATACCTACTAAACTCGGCGATTTAAATCATCGGCACTACACAAACAAAGTCCGCGCAACGCGAGACTAAATATCAGTCGTAAAACTTTTAGATTTTAGACTTGGGATTCTAGATTGGTTTCACAGTTAATCTAAAATCTGCCATCTAAAATCTAAAATTATTTGGTCAGCTATCTGCTCAAAGAGTTACGAATTTCTAGCTGGGAGTGACAGACTGATACTTTTAATCCAGACAATCTCCGACAACCTGAGAGAATCCAAATATAGCACACTCATCAGACAGGTCCCAGAGCATGGTGGTATCCCACAAAGCTTTAAGGAAAATCCCTAAAGCGCTACTCAAACGGGGTGTTTTCTAACCACAGTTGGGGTCTTTAAAAAGTTTAGATCCACCTAACTTTTATGGCTCTAACCGTATTTTGCACAAATCAAGGAGGTGTATTCTTCACTGGTTTTGACCAACCTCGAACCGCAAGGATTACAGAGATGCTCTCACGCCAAAGCTTGAGAGAAGTGAGAGAAAGTCCAAGTCATCATTACTGATGGTGTTATGCAGGCTACTTCAGTCTACACCAATTGTCATGAGTATTAAGTAAAAGTCTAGGAAAATATCATCCTAGTAATTGCTCCTGGGGGATTGTTTCAGTCTTAGATACAGAAACCCGGTTTCTTAACATAATTGCCGTATTTCAGCTTAATTCTGGAAACGAGCAACCGGGTTTCTTAGGGTATCACGCAGAGCGTCCTTTCTTAGTAGAGCTCTTCTTCTTTGTGAGTTTCTATGGTACAGTCAGACTTGGCATAGGCGACGCAGGTGAGGATCATTCCGGCCTCGATTTGGTCGTCGTCCAAGAAAGATTGGTCGGATTGGTCAATTGTGCCTGATATGAGTTTGCCGGCGCAGGTGGAGCAAGCTCCAGCGCGACAAGAGTAGGGGAGGTCGAGTCCTGCTTCTTCAGCAGCATCGAGAATGTAAGTATCTTCATCAACCTCAATGGTCTGGTTAAGTCCTTCGGCTTCGCTGACGAGGGTAACTTTGTAAGTTGCCATGCACTAAATCCTCTCAAAAATTCAACAAGATTGATAATTTTTCCTAATGCAACCTTCAAGGCTCTATTAGCTTTGAGGTGAGCTCTTAGGTTTGTTCCCTCTATGATAGTAGGGGAAAGAAGCAAGGTTGCAACACTTATTTACAAAAAATTTGAATGGGATTAGTTATAACTTTTTCTAATTTCATCTTGATTACTTATACCTATGTTGGGTTCAGCCTTGTGATACTGTTGCCGCAAGACTTGCGCTAAACCACCGGGTTTCTAGGAAAAATCATATTTTGAGCCCTACAGCACAAAAACCGGGTTGTTGGTATGCGGTGTGTCGATCGAGTTTCAGCAAGACTGGCTGCAAGGCAAGTCCCCGCCGGCGTTGAAATGTATAGTTAGAATCGCATCAAGACTTGGGTGTTGAAGGCTCGATCGAATAAATCGCACCACAACCACAGCTTAAAATCGGGGCGATAAAACCCTAAACCCCTGCAGCGCAAGTCTGTAAGTATCTAAAATCTTAAATCTCAAATCTCATGACTAATATTGATACTCGCTTTGGTTTTTCGGTTAATTCTCCAATTCGCGTGGGGATTGTGGGTACTGGTTTTGCCGCTAAGTTGAGGGCCGAGACAATTCAAGCTGATGGGCGATCGAACTTGGTAGCAGTTGCGGGCCACTCCCCGGATAAAACCGCAGCATTTTGTCAAGGCTTCGGGGCAGAAGCTGCGGTTTCCTGGCGCAAGCTGGTAGAAAGAGACGATTTAGATTTGGTGATTGTCTGTACCGTGAACCGGGATCACGGGGCGATCGTCCTGGCAGCCCTAGAAAATGACAAGCACGTTGTGGTGGAATATCCTCTATCTTTAAACGTATCTGAAGCAGAAAGGGCGATCGAACTTGCCGCCCAAAAGCAAAAACTCCTCCACATCGAACACATCGAACTGTTAGGCGGTTTGCACCAAGCCATCAAAGAATCTTTGCCATTAGTCGGTAAAGTTTTTTACGCCCGCTACATTACTATGAGTCCTCAACACCCAGCGCCGCAGCGGTGGACTTATCAACATTCCCTCTTTGGCTTTCCGTTAGTTGGTGCAATTTCGCGACTGCACCGATTTACTGATTTGTTCGGGGAAGTGGCAAGCGTTAACTGTCAAGCTCAATTTTGGGACAGTCAGCCGGATTTCTACAAAGCTTGTTTGTGCAATGCACAGTTGCGCTTTGCCAATGGCCTTGTCGCTGAAGCTGTTTATGGAAAAGGAGAGACTTTTTGGCAGTCTGAAAACATTTTTACTATCTACGGTGAAGAAGGAACGCTGGTTTTTACTCCCGAATCCGGTCAATTAATTCAGGGAGAGAATCGGCGCAACCTCAAAGTAGGAACGCGGCGCGGTTTGTTTGCCAAAGACACCGATATGGTGTTGGAATTTTTGTTAAAAGGTACGCCTTTGTACGTGGATAATGCCAGTAGTTTGTACGCTTTGAAGGTGGCAGATGCGGCGAGGCGATCGAGCGAAAATAGGCAAAATTTCGCACTTATAAATCCGTAAAAAGGAGCGAACATGAGGTTATTAGACTTTGGTAAAAATCGCTGATAACTCATAAGATATTGGGACAACTCAGCTAAAAGTGCTGCTCAGCAACTCCGCAATCTGCCGATCGATATTGGTCTGGTGAAAACGCCGACTAGCCATATAGTAGGCCGATTGGGCGATCGCGATGTTATACTCAGGTTGGTTATGACAGGTATTAATAACTTCTGCGAGTTGGTCTGGCTTGCCGGGAGGAACCAAAAAGCCATTGATGCCCGGTTCTATTAATTCAATAGCCCATCCAGATTGAGCAGCAACTATAGGTCTACCACACAGCATAGCCTCGACAATAACTCGGCCAAAAGGTTCGGGTGCGTTTGAGGTATGTGCAACTAAATCACAAATTGCCATTAACTGCGGAATATCTGAACGAAAGCCTAAAAACTTAACTCGATTTTTAAGTCCTAATTCTGCCACTTGTTTGTGTAATTGCTTGGACAGAATCCTGCTCGCCCAAGAGCCCATCACCCACTAAAATAGGTGTTACATTTTTGGGACAGTAGGTAAGTGCTTCAATTAAAATATGTTGACCTTTCCAAGGTGACAATCGGCTGAAATGACCTACGATAAATTGCCCATCAAGTTCTAGCTGTGTCTTGAGTTGGCTAATTTTAGAGCGCTCTGATAGACTTCAGGTTCAAAGCCATTGTAGACGACATCGATTATGTCCGAGCGTCCTCCTGCTTCGAGGAAAGCAGCCTGACTTGCTTTGGAGTTAGCAATAACCAATGGTGCAAAGGGATTAGCCAAAGTTACAGCTACTTTTAAGTTAGTTGGGCTGAAATAGCCTGTAGATAAAATGTCATGCAAATGATACACGAGAGGGCGACGACTCAAAAAGCTAGCTAATGCACCCACCACTAAAGCTTTTTGCGTGTTGGCGTAGATCAAATCCTATTGACGAGCTTTTGGAACAATTTTAGCAATCAAAGGAGTAGCGCGGTTACACTACTTAAACTCTGGCTCAAGCTGCTTTCTTTACGAACTTTGATCGCTTCATTCGCTAACACCTCAACGGGAATTTGCTGTTGCTCTAATAATGGCTTAAAAGAACCATCTACAAATAAGCCAACTAGACAGCTATCTCGATAGGGTTTGGCAATATTTATTAGGCAAAGCTCTGCGCTACCAGGCTTACCGCTCTGGTCGAAAAATAGTATTTTCATCTGTTTTTTAACCGGACAAGTTTTCCATATATTCTACAGGAATTACGCGATTTTTCAAGTGTGAAACTATCTGTAGTGGTAAAACTTGCAAAATAGGAAAACTATATATAGCAATCCTAAATCATTCTCATAATTATTGTAGGGGCAATCCGACCCCTACTCCCCGTGGTTGCCCGATAGATAGGGGGTAGGCACGGGGAGTAGGGGTAGCACTACCCCTACAAATTTATCGGAATCATTTAGGATTGCTATATATAGCAACCACTAAGGTAGTTAAGACGTTATTAATTGCTAAAACCCTTGATTTTATTGCCTTTTCACATCTATCTTTTTCCTTCGGCTATAGCTAGTTAACTCAGGCTCCCATTAATATTAACCTAATTGGCTCGATCTGAACATACCAGGGAAAAGAATTGTCCTTAATAGCCCTCCACTTTTCCTTGAAAACTTCGGCTTGTAAGTGATAATCTTGGGAATCATTGGGAGGCGAGTGCAATTTGAGATATAATGTCACCCGGTGCGGAGTTTCCACAGTCGAGGCGATCCAACAAGCAAAAGTATTTTCACGATCGCACCCGCTAACAAAACTCAGTTGATGAGCCCGAATTCCCACAGAAACTAGAGATTTGGGAATTGGTTCGACTACAGTCAGAGTACAGCCCCAGTCGATCGCCTCCACGAGTGTTTCTGCGATCGGTTTAGCGGCAGAGAAGTTCTTACAGCCAGTCAACTGGGCGACGGTGAAGTTGCCAGGGCGATCGAAAATGTTCTCTTTGGTATCAAAGGCGATCGGCTTTCCCTCGGCCAACACCAACAGATTTTTGCACACCCGGTAAACTTCCTCTAAATTGTGGCTGACAAACAAAGTAATTCCCCGATAATTAGCCAGAGTCTGCATTAACTCCTGTTCCAGTTGACTGCGTAAGTGAGTATCCAAAGCAGAAAACGGTTCGTCTAACAGTAGCAATTCTGGAGAAGGGGCGATCGCCCTCGCCAAAGCCACCCGCTGCTGTTGGCCCCCCGAAAGTTCGTGCGGGTAGCGGTTTTCCAGTCCCGACATTTGTACCGAAATTAGCTGTTCTTTTACCCGAAGTTTTTGCTCGCTTTCGGATAAATGCTGCAAGCCAAACGCAATATTTTGAGCAACAGTCAGGTGAGGAAATAAAGCATAGTTTTGAAACAAAAAACCGATGCGACGGTCTTTAGAAGGTACATTAATGCCCTGTGCGGAGTCAAATAAAACCCTGCCATTGACTGCAATTTTACCGCTCCTGGGAGTTTCCAAACCAGCGAGGCAGCGCAGAGTCATGCTTTTGCCGGAACCCGACGCCCCCAAAATTCCCAGCACTTCCGGGCTGATATCGAAGCCGACATCCAAGGCAAAGCTGGAGAGAGGTTTAAAAATGCTTAAACAAAGTCCGCTTTTGGGTTGTTGTTGGGGTTTTGTGGTAAAACTAGACGCGAATTTAGGAAGATTTGATTGCAGTCTTTGGCTCGCATTCTCTTTGGGCGATATCCTTTGTAAATCAGTCCAAAAATTAACAGCAGTGAGCATCGTCAAAGAAATACTCAGAATAATCAAAACCCAAATACCAGCTTGCCTCATATCCCCAGCTTCCACAGCGAAATAAATTGCCATCGGGATAGTTTGAGTTTGTCCGGGAATATTCCCCGCTAACATCAACGTCGCGCCGAATTCACCCAAAGCGCGGGCAAATGCGAGAATAGTTCCTGCTAAAATTCCCGGCCATGCTAGCGGCAACATAATTCGCCAAAAAACTTGCCACTCCGAGGCTCCCAAAGTGCGGGCTGCGTTGAGAAGATTGGCATCAATTTGCTCAAAAGCTCCCAAAGCAGTTTTGTACATGAGGGGAAATGATACAACGGTGGCAGTAATGACGGCGGCTTGCCAAGTGAAAATTATAGTTAAGTCGAATTGTAGCAAAAATTGCCCGATCGCCCCATTTCTCCCAAACAGCAGCAGCAGCAAAAATCCCACTACTGTCGGCGGCAAAACTAAGGGAGAAATTAAAATGCCTTCAATCAAAGCTTTACCTCTGATGCGAGTTGAAAGCATCCACCGAGCGGCGGCTATTCCCATGAAAAAGGTGATAAATGTCGCAATAGCGGAGGATTTTAGAGATATCCAGAGCGGAGAAATATCAAATTCCATAAATCGTAGGGACGGGTTTCACCAACAATAATTGCCTCCAACAAATAATTTCCTAAACCCCCCCACACACAGATAAATCAAAATGTATAATTTGGGGATTCGCTCGTAGGGGCGGGTTTTACCAACAATCTTCGGCTAATACCAATAATCTCGTAAACCCGCCCCCACCCAACGGAAACTCGAAATGTACCTCTTTGAATACACAAGCTTATCTGTTGTGTGGGGGCGGGTTTATATAGATTGTTGGCGGGAATTAGATATTGTTTGTAAAACCCGCCCCTACAAAATTTGGTTGTATGAGACTGGTTATCGAACTATCCCAAACCCGTATTTCTGAAATACTATTTTAGCCCGATCGCCCGCTAAAAAGTCAACAAACGCTTTCGCAGCAGCCGGATTGCGGCTGTTTCTGATAACTGCCAGCGGATAAACAATGAGCGAATGCAAATTTTCGGCAGCCGTTAGCCGCACAGTTACTTTGTCGGAGGCTGTGGCGTCAGTCGCATAAACTATACCAGCATCAACGTTACCGCTTTCGACGAATGTCAGCACTTGGCGGACGTTATTTCCTAGCACTAATTTTGGCTGTATTTGCCCCCACAATCCAAGTTTATTTAGCATTTCCTGAGCGTATTGGCCCACAGGTACGCTCTTGGGTTCGCCGATCGCAATTTTCTTGATTCTGGCATCGGTCAACTGTTTGAAATCGCTCAAAGCAACACCGTTTTTGGGAGTAATCAAAACTAGGCGATTTGTCAGCAAATTGCGGCGCGTGTCGTTAATTAGCAGGTTAGATTGCTGCAAAGCATCCATTGGGTTGGTGGCGGCGCTGAAAAATACATCTACCGGTGCACCTTGCTGAATTTGCTGTTCTAGAGCACCGGAAGCACCAAAATTATAAGTAATAGTAAAATTCGGATTACTGCTTTGATAAACAGTTTTGATTTCCCCTAAAGCTTTCGAGAGACTGATAGCAGCGGATACGTTTAAGGACGTTTGCTGCGGTGTTGTTGTTGGGGAAACGCTTTTAAATAAGTTCCAAGCAATCAGCAGTGTCAGCGCTACAGCGGCTGCGACGATCGAGTTGAAAATGCGTTTTTTTTCCACAAGGCTGTATTATAATTTGCCCTAGGGCGATCTACACTATCTGTAGTAGTAAGGTGCGCCGCGCACACCTTACAAGTAGATGCTGTTTGTCCAGGATTATCATCTTCTAATGACTGATGACTGCTGACTAATGACTACGATCGCCATTTTACGGAACAGCCTATCGCCTCTGTAGTTGAAGGCTCAACGGGTTGACTGTTGAGCAATTGGTCGATCGCACTCCGCAGATAAGAAACCTGCACCGCCGCCGGATCGTCAGGGTTGTCGTCAATTAAACCTTTATAGCGCAGTTTGCCGTCTTGGTCTAACAAAAAAACCTCCGGCGTTTTAGAAGCCCCAAAACTTTCAGCCACATCTTGAGCAACATCCCGGATGTACGGGAAGTTGAGTTGATTGTTGGCGGCAAAAATTTTCATATTCTCAAAACTGTCGTCGGGATACTGGTTTGCATCATTAGCATTAATCCCGATTAAAGTAACATCTCGATCTTGAAAATCTGCTTGAAGTTCTTTCATGCGATTGAGATACAACTGCACGTAAGGGCAATGATTGCACATAAATATGACCGCAATCGCCCGAAATTTTTCTAAATATCGAGCTAAATGGTGAACTTCTTCGTCAACTCCCGGCAATTCAAAATCGGGAGCGTAGCCGTTAATGGGAGTACCCGTTGTATCGATTAGTAAACTCATGTTTTCAGGAGGTGAAGAGCAGTATTGGCCAGCATGAAAGATGAAACAATCAGCACGAATAAAATTGGCTGTTGTTTGGCTTTACCTTAATTCTAGCCTTGCCAACAGCCTATTGTGATGCGTACTTCGCGATTTATTCCTCGTCTGGCTTTAGCCAACCTTGAGCCAGAGCTTGGTATCCAATAAGTTTGTATGCTAATTTGGCGGCGGTAAATTCTGAGACTACAGAATCTACAATAGGTGCTAATTCCATAATGTCACACCCGATTACTTCGTAGGACTCGAAGACGCGGCGCAAAAATGCGGTGAGGGAATACCAATTTAACCCGCCCGGTTCGGGTGTTCCCACCCCTGGAATTAACGTCGGATCGATGCCGTCTAAGTCGATCGTCAAAAATACTCGCTTAGTTGTTATGCTGGCAATTGCCCGATCGGCCCAATCCGGTTGAGTAGCAATTTCGCGAGCTCGAATCACGTTTAGCTGTTTTGCTTTAATTAAGTCTGCTTCTTCTTTGCAGATAGCGCGAATCCCGATTTGCAGTGTGGGCAAGCCCATATCTACAATACGTCGCATCACGCAGGCGTGGTTGTGAATCGAGCCTTCGTATTCGTGCCGCAAGTCCCCGTGGGCATCGATTTGCACGACTGTGAAAGGTTCATCCGGGTATGCTTGGCGATAACCTTCGACAACGCCGGCAGTGATGCTGTGTTCGCCTCCGAGGGAGATCACAAATTTATTTTCGGTAACTAGCTGGTGGACTGCTGCTTGGGTGACTTGCAGCATTTCTGAGGATGAAACTGGTTGGCGGTTGCGGGTATCGGCGATCGGCTCTTGTGTATAAATTCCGACATCGTAGCAAACTTCGGAATCCAATTCTTCGTCGTAGCACTCGAGTTGATGAGAAGCTTCTAGAAGTTTAGCGGGCCCGTTTTCGCACCCCCGGCGGTAAGTGGTGGTAGCTTCGTAGGGAATTGGTAAGATAACTACTTTGGCGGTGTCGTAGTCTGGTACAATTTCTGACCCCAGAAACGGTACGACAGCAGTGGAAATGATCGTTGGCATAAGGGAAATTTTAATACAGCAAAGAAGTCAGCAGGTTTAATCGTGACATAATATCGGCTCTAACTGCAAAGTCAGAAGGAAGAGGAATTAACCGCAGAGGGCGCAGAGGGCGCAGAGGGAGGAGGGAAGGGAGGTTTGGGATTTATTTCCTAGCGGTTGCCTCGAATTGCGATACGGTTTGTAGTAATGACGGAATTCCTTCTCACTCTTAAAGTTTCACTTTTTTATTTCTATGGCATCTTCTAGTCCCGCTTTGTCAACACTTATTTCGCCTCAAACTTGGCTGTGGAAAGGCTTTCCGATTTGCTACCAGGCTGCGGGTTCCCAGGGGCCTGCGGTGGTGTTTGTCCACGGTTTTGGTGCGTCTTGGGGCCACTGGCGCAAGAATTTGCCGGCGCTGGCTGCTGATTGCCGCTGTTATGCGATCGACCTCATCGGTTTTGGCGGTTCTGCTAAACCCGCGCCCAAACTTGAAATTGACTATACTTTTGAAACTTGGGGACAGCTAATTGCTGATTTTTGTCGGGAAGTTGCGGGCGGGCCGGCTTTTTTGGTGGGAAATTCGATCGGCTGTGTGGCAATTATGCAAGCAGCAGTGGATTTTCCCGATATTGCTTCTGGCGTAATTTTACTCAATTGTTCCCTGCGCTTGCTGCACGATCGCAAACGCGCCGAATTGCCTTGGTATCGCAGTTTCGGAGCGCCAATTGCACAAAAAATTTTAAATGTCAAGTGGATAAGTCAATTATTTTTTAAACAATTAGCAACGCCAAAAACAGTAAAAAAAGTGCTTTTGCAAGCATATCGCCGTCCTGAAGCTGTCAGCGACGAACTGGTAAATATGCTGCTGGAACCGGCTAAAGACAGCGGCGCTGTGGAAGTATTTGTAGCATTTATCAGTTATTCTCAAGGCCCGCTACCGGAGGATTTGTTGCCTCGTTTAAGCTGTCCGGCTTTGATTTTGTGGGGGACAGATGACCCTTGGGAGCCGATCGCATTGGGGCGAGAATTGGCAAAGTTTCCGGCTGTTGAAAAGTTTATTCCTTTGGAGGGAGTGGGCCACTGCCCCCAGGATGAAGCGCCGGAATTGGTCAATCCTATTTTACTCGATTGGATTAAAGAGCGATCGGCATTTGCAGACAATTAGTGCTTTTGCTCCTTTGGTGCGGGAAGAATTGGTATGATTGAACCGCGAAGACGCGAAGAACGCGAAGGAAGAAGAAATTAGGACACGGCACTGGTGTGTCCTCGGTATCATATGGAGTGCAGCCGTAATTGATATTATATCAAATCTGTTAGCATCGGAATTATTGATATCTCTCTTCTATTCATCTGCGTTAATCTGCGTCAATCTATTGTCATCTGCGACCCGACAAATTCTCTTTTTTTAACCGCAGATGAGGGCAGATAAACACAGATTAACGCACATGAATTAGATCGATGGCGAGCGCCACAGCAATGTAATTCTTTTGCAAGTTGTACCAGACACTCAATCCGATACAGGTTAATATTTTATGCCAGTCATATCAAGTCCGGTTAAATAGATATGGCTTACCCAAGCAATCTTTGATGTTGAACCACAAATCATATATTAGAGTAGTAAAAATGTTCTATCTAACTGCGATCGCCTCATGTCCCTAAAGGCTCATACCAATTTCCTCGCAGCATTCGAGCCCAATCAAGTCTACGAATCGCTCACAGAGGGTCGCATAACCAGTGATGTTGTTCAGGCGGGTGACTTAGTTTTACCTTCAGGGCGTATTATTGCGTGCGACCCCGGTTGGCTGTGGTGCAAAGACGTTGCCCCATTTACCAGAACCGTTCCACCAGGGCGCTATCCTGTGTTGCTAAGTGTGGTTGACTATTGGACCATTGCCTGTGCGATGGTTAAGTTTTGCTCTGAATCCCCTGTCCGTTGGGAGATGGCTCTGCGTCCAAGTGAGGATTGGGCCGAGTTAAGAGGGAATCAGTTTTTTGGCTATGGTGTTGATGCGGGAATGGGCTGTTTTGTGGATGCTCAGGTAGTTGAGCGGCGTTCTGCTGAAGAATTGCAGGGTCTAGTCGAGGGTGCCTTTGAACAAAAGTTGCAATTGGATGCCTGGCTAGCAGCTCAGGATCTGGTAACTCAATTGACCTACCCATTTCAGCAAATTATCGATCCGAGTGGTTTCAATCTCACCCTAGACCCCGATACTAACACTTTCAATCTCACCCTAGACCCTGATACTGAGGGCAATGCGATCGCATTTTCAAGTGGATACGGGGATGGTTCCTATGCCAGTTATTGGGGGTTCACAGCCGATGATGAACTGGCTTGTTTGGTCACTGATTTCGGGGTACTGCTTGAGGGCATCACGCAAGATATCGAGATTGAAGCAGTCACAAGGTTCCTAGAAAAATCCATAGAGCATCCTGACTTGGAGCGGCTTGAGGTGGCTATCAGACTCAGCCTTCATCGCCCAAGTTGGGTTCAGCTTAGTGATGATTCGCTGAACGATCAACCCAGCAACCCAGATTGCATCTTGGTTTTGGAAGGACAGGGGCGGCAGCCCTGGAGCGTCAATTTAGACGCTGGCGATCGCTGTTTTGCGGAGCGTTGTATGTTTTCATTGATAGAAGAGGATAGGTGGTACAAAGAACATTGGTTCAATGAGCCGTTGCCAGCCAATGCAGTATTGAAGATGACATTTACTGCTGAGGTTTATCCACTTCAACCTGTGACAACAAATCCGTGATTGTGGCCGGAATCAATGACTTCCCCAATTTCTCCCCATCACCGTTTTTTCAAATATCGAGTTGCTCTGCTAATCAGCATTACTGTCATTATCCCTTTAGGTTACGTAGTGAGATTTTCTCGCGGCCCTGCACCGGAATGGTTCAACGACTCTTTTGGGAGCATAGCTTATGAGGTATTTTGGATTTTGCTGGTAGTTCTGATATTGCCGCGATTTTCGCAAATTAGGGCGGCTGTAGCTGTGTGTCTAGCTACCTGCGGAGTAGAGTTTCTCCAACTGTGGACTCCTCCGTGTCTACAAGCAATGCGAGCTACTTTACCAGGAAGGCTGATTTTGGGAAATCACTTTAGTTGGTCAGATTTTATCTCTTATTTTGTGGGGAGTTTTTTAGGTTGGTTGTGGGTGCGATGGCTTCATTTCACTTGCTTCCGCTTGTAAGTTGTACTGCATTTAAATTGTATATTTCCATGACCAGAGCCAAAATCGTCAAATCCTCTCCCCATCAGCTCCTTTAAGACTATAGACAATCTAGATGCACAAAAGCTTAATGATATGGTTGCGGTTATTTTCACTCAATTATAAGCAATCGGATTAACTTAGAATTGAGAGTTTTTAGGAGTTGAAGTGGGAGCTATATTTCCGCGATCGCGCCACAGCAACAAGGGAATGCTTAACGTTCCTAAAATCATTACAACTCCAGTCAGAATCCAAACTAGCACACGATTTGGGCGATAATCACCTCGCTCAATTTGCCAGAATACTCGATTATAACGCCATGCTGCTAAGGCAATCACCGCAATTCCAAAAACGACCAGACTCAGCCCTAAAGTTTCGGAGTTGAAGAAGGGAGGGGAGGAAACTTCTTGCTGAGTCACTGTAGCTTGAAATTGACGGAGAAATAAACTGAACCGACTGATCGCAAACCCAAAACCAATTAAAGCGAGTGAAGTTCGTAACCATGCAAGAAACGTGCGTTCATTTGCTTGATGTTCCCGCTGTCGGTCTATTTTAGGCTCCTTGTTCATCAACCCTACCTTTATAAAATATCTTAGGCTTTCCCTGGTAGATTATTGTTTCACTTGTGATTGCGGAGGGAAGTATCGGTATTGCGATCGTGATTCATTATCACCAAAAAAGATAGTATCATAGGAATAGCGCAGAAACCGGTTTTTTTTAGGAAAAGACTGTGTTATAGCCTTTAATCCCGGTAAAAAACCTTCCAGGCATCCGAGTGGGCAAGTCCTGATTCCTGACTGATGACTCCGACTAAAAAAAAACCGGGTTTTTGGGTCAGAGATTTTCATCGTTCCTTGAGATTTGCGATATAATCCTTATGACATTAAATTGAATAGCAATTTTTCTCCATAAATGAACCATCAACCCATGAATATTTTTCTTAACTGGACCAGAAAATTTACCCAATTTGCATACCAACATCCACCTTTGGGTTATTTAGGGGAATTAACCCGTAAACTCTATCCTCAACCCACTCAACCCGTAGTTATTGATGATTTTGATCGCAATCTTTACTTTACTTGCGATCTCAAGAGTTATATTTGTAACGAAATCTTTTGGCGAGGTTTCTATTCCTATCATCAGTGCAATTTTTTAGAGAATATTCTCAAACCGGAGATGGTTTTTATGGATGTGGGAGCCAATCACGGGGAATTTACTTGCTTCGCTGCTAAACGATTAACTTCGGGTTCTGTGATTGCCTTTGAACCTGTTAGTACAACTTTTGAAAAGTTATCCTCTAATGTTAAAATGAATCAATGGAATCACGTTCAACTCGTACAAAAAGGTTTGAGCGATCGAGTGGGTAAACTGCCTATCTACATCTCAATGGAAAAAGAAAAACATTATAATTTGCATAATGAAGGAGTAGCCACAATTTACCCCGATCAAAATTATACAGAATGCTTAGGAGAAATTGAGTTAACGACTTTAGATCGTTGGATGGAAGAAAATCCTCAAATCCAACGTCTAGATGTCATGAAAATCGATATTGAGGGGGCTGAATTAGATGCTTTAAAAGGCGGAGAAAAAACCCTGGCGAAATTTCGTCCCCTAATTTTAATGGAAATTAACCAGAAAACTATAAGAGCTGCGGGTTTGACCTCAAAATACTTACTAGACTATATGAATAATATGGGATATCACTATGAATTAATTTACCGAGATAGTCTGTATACAAAAGGTGGTCAAACCTTAAAAATTTCGGAAGATGAATTAAGTGAAATAGACGATTTAATCTTCTATCCTAAATGAATTGATGTTTAAGGTTTTTGGGCAAAGAGCAACCTTGACCTTTGAATTTATGAGGAATAAAGCAGAAACAGGCCAGGGTGGAAATCACGGGATATGCTGTATATTCTACCTGTTTTCTCTCTTGTTCAGTGATAACACTGATGATAAGATAGTGCTGGGTCCCTACAAATACCAAATTAAAAAAGCGATCGCCTCCCTCTCTATCAACAGAAAAGAAGAGGACACAGCATTGCTGTGTCCCTACAAATACCCCAGTTAAATCCCCGTTTAAAAAGACTTAGCCGCACCGCCGGACTGAGCCTTTTTCTGCAACCAATCCTTACCCAATCTAATTGTCACGTCGGACTGCAAAGAACCGGTACTCTCAACCAGCACATCTCCAAAACCCAAAAACTGGCGAATCGCTTGAGCACCTTTAATATCGCCCTGTTGAGCTACTAGAGTAGTTACCTCCAGCGGTTCGGGCCAAGCTTTATAAACCTGAACATTCCGATAACCGGCTTGAGTCAAATTATTGACAAAAGCTTCAACCGCCGAGGGATCTCCGGTACTATCTTGAATCGCCACATTCAGAAAAGTCGAATCAGCATTCTCAATTGTCCAAGTATTTTGGCCGAAGTCAAAATGTTCCGCCACCATAGTTTCGATGGCATATTGGTCGGGCAACCAAAAACTTGCCTTGTAGTCCTTAGCATCGCTAAATTTGCCGGGAACCATTAACATCTGCACGCCAGCGCGATCGGTTTGAGTAGCAAAACCAGCCAAAGCCACCAATTCTTCGATACTCAAATTCGTGTCAAGGTGAGACTGAATCACCGACAAAATCTTCGGTAGTCGAGACAGCAAACCTACATTAACTTCCTGTTCCACAAAAGCCCGCATCAACAATTGTTGGCGCTGCACCCGCCCGATGTCGCCCAAATCGTCGTGCCGGTAAAGCAAATATTGCACGATTTGTTCGCCGTTTAGTTTCTGCTTGCCAGCCTTTAAATCTATATATAAATGCTGGCTTTCATCGGTATACTTCATGTCTTTAGGGACATTAATAGTAATGCCACCCAGGGCATCTACCAAACTTTTTATGCCATGAATATTAACTGTGACGTAGCGGTCAATTCCCACACCGCCCAGGAGTCCGCTGACTGACTTCGCTGACGAAGCCGGGCCACCGTAGTAATTAGCTTCGTTGATTTTCACGACACCCCTGCCTTCAACATAGGTGCGGGTGTCTCGCGGAATGGAAAGCACGCTTAACTTTTTATTTTGGGGGTCAAACCTAACCAACAGCATGGTATCGGTTAACCCCTTAAAGGAGTTTTCCCAAACCTCGTGTCCGACATTTTTGTTGACACTTCCTTCGATGTCAGAGGTCAGAACTTTAAGTCCTAAAACTAAAATATTAACTGGCCGAGTCAGCTCCGGCATCTTCATGTTGAGCTTTGCCATGTCGCCTTGAGAAAATACTGCTGCTTCTTCAGGGCTCAACTTTTGTTGCTGAAGCGGCGTTGTAGAAAGGGAGACGGCTAGCAATGCTCCGGCTGTGGCTGAGAGCATGGCTACTCCAGCCAAACCAAAACCAAAACCCAGCCAGCGGCCTCGATGGGGCTGGGAAGCTTTTTTGGTTGCAGGTTGAGCAGTTGATTGTTGGATAGGGTCTTGATTAGGAATTTTTTGAGCTGGCACTGGCTTCCTCACACACAACAAAAATAAAAAAGATAATGGCAATATGTAGTATCAAGCTGAAGACGCACTCAATCAATAGGGTAAGGGCTTAAAAAAACCCTAAATTATGATAAATGTTTGCCCACCACTTGCTCGGCTACGCGGCTAATTCCGGGCAACCATAGCGGTTGACGCTTCCAGAGGCGAACCATCAGTCCCAGAGCAACGATGAAATAGCTGGTTGTTAGCAGGCTACTCATTAATAACATGGGAAGTGTCGGAGATTCCGCAGAAATCGCTCCAGCTTCTAAAAGAATATGTCCTAAGAGCCAACTAAAAGCAAGGGCAATTGCCAAGCGGCTGATGGCTTTGCGTTCGGGACTACCCTGACGGCGGTAAAGAGTCCACAGGGCGGGGAAAAAGCCGATGACTGGGATCATTAATACAAACAGACTGGCACGATCGAGTTCAGGATTTTCTAAGGGATCTGTATTTTTCATAATTCGCTACTCAAAATTTGCAGAAGGTCGGATTTTGCACAAAAGTTATTTGTTAGAGGGAAAATTAATATCCTAAACCAAAATTCCCAGAGCTGGGCTGGGGCGCGATCGCCAAACTTGTCTGTCACAGGCCAAATTTTTCTGCCCTCCCAATCTCGCGATCGATCGTTGGCAACTTTTCGACCCGGAGACCCGTATTTTGATAAACTGGATACAGCACAGCAGTCAGGAGAACAGACTTAGCCATGACCCAATCCCAAAAACCCATCGTTATTGCTCCATCCATATTATCAGCCGATTTTAGCCGTCTTGGAGAAGAGATTCAGGCTGTCGATCGAGCTGGGGCTGACTGGATTCACGTAGATGTGATGGACGGTCGCTTTGTTCCTAATATTACTATCGGGCCGCTGATTGTTGAGGCAATTCGCCCCGTTACTACCAAGGTGATCGATGTCCACTTGATGATTGTGGAGCCGGAGAAGTACGTCGAGGACTTCGCTAAGGCTGGTGCTGACATTATTTCGGTTCACGCGGAACACAATGCTTCGCCTCACTTGCACCGCACCCTCGGCCAAATTCGGGAATTGGGCAAAATGGCTGGTGTGGTTCTGAATCCTTCGACGCCGCTGGAGTTGATCGAGTACGTGCTGGAACTTTGCGATTTGGTGCTGATTATGAGCGTCAATCCGGGCTTTGGCGGTCAAAGTTTTATCCCGGCTGTTTTGCCGAAAATTCGCCAGTTGCGTAAAATGTGCGACGACAAGGGCCTAGATCCTTGGATTGAGGTAGATGGTGGTTTGAAGGGGAACAATACTTGGCAGGTTCTGGAAGCGGGCGCAAATGCGATCGTCGCTGGTTCTGCTGTGTTTAAGGCGAATGATTACGCAGGGGCGATCGAGGGTATCCGCCACAGCAAGCGTCCGACTCCTGAGTTAGCTGCGGTTTAATCAAAAATTCGATCGTGTCCGGCGAATTACCAAATAATAATAAAAGTGGTTTGAAGTCAGGACGAATAATCTTTATTTAAAAATGGAAGAGCAAATTCTTCCATTTTTTTTGTGGCGATTGAGAAGCGAAAGTATTAGCTAATAGCGAACCTGATATAAATGTCAAATCATCTATAGCCTTTCTCAGAAAGATGGAGTACGCCGAAACCCTGTGTTGTCAAGCTTTTGAAGTTGAATTGTGTACCTCATCTATCCAAGAACCGCTATATCTGGCTGTATAATATAACTAGGTCAAAAATGGAAAAGCAATGACGATCGCCATCACCCGCCATCCAACAAACGAATTAGCCGAACGCGGTTGGCGCACCGAAGAAATCGTCCAATCCGATGGCAGCACGGTTTTCGAGGATATTCCCCTGACCTCTGAAGAATTTCTCCATCCAGAAGAGGGATATCATTTGCCAAATAGCACTTTTCACGATCGCATAGCAGGAGATATTAAAGATATTCTCACTCGCCGCTACGCTAACGATCCAACAACAGCGGTTTTTCGCGATCTCATAGTTCGTTGGGGAATTGCGGATTTGAGAGATCATTGCCCCGATACTTGCGTGGTGTTTGGCATTCAGAATAAAGAGCAGGTACGGACTGAGTTTTTAGTTAACTCTGAAGGTGCGCGTCCATCCTTAATTGTTGAAGTGGTTTCGCCTCGATATCGCAAAGAGGATCGAGAAATCAAAGTCCAACAATACGCGAGGGCCAGCGTACAGGAATATATAATTTTCGATCGGCGGCGCCAGCGAGGTCAAATGCTGGATGAGGTGTTGGGCTACCGTTTAATGGATGGCATCTACGTGCCGATTACTCCCGATGAAGAGGGACGCATTATGTGCGAAACGGTGGGTCTGTGGATGGGATTGCACGACGGCGAGGTGGTGATGGTGGATGCTCAAACTCAAGAGCGCCTGCTCAGATCCACAGAACTCGAAGAGTGGGCGATTCAAGCCCAAGAGCAAGCCTCTCAAGCCGAACAGCGAGCTACTCAAGCCGAGCAGCGAGTTGCCCAATTAGCCGAATTTTTGCGATCGCAGGGTATCGATCCCGATCGAATTTGAGCTTTGGCTGTTGCTTGGAACTGGGGCTTAAACTTATGTAAAAGTATACTAGACCACAATCTAGAGCATCAGTCAAGCACAGCTCAAATTTCCCAGTGCGATCGACCTACATAAATTATCAGTCAAATAGGTATATATGAATTTCGCCGTCAGTTAATCTGTAGGGTGCGTCGCTGCGAAATTTTGAATATAAATTGCTCCTTTACGGGTGGCGACGCACCTTACTTACTAGAAGATTGTGTGTACCACATATAAATGGAATACGTTGTATATCATTCCTGCACAGCAGATCACCTCTGCATTACTCCCGCAAGCAGAATTAACTTTCAAATTGCTAGTTGACAGGTTGCCAATCAAATCCACCCCGATCACACGATCGCAAATGTCCGATGTAGTCCTTTCTAGATAGCAGATTACTCGGCCCACAATCGCGGGAACCATTGCTCGACTGCAATTGTCGGAAATCCCAACCGAACGGCTCCTTTCGGAGAATCCGCGACTAGCAAACCTCGTTCGATTAAACGTTTCAACACCGATCGCGCTTGTCTTTCCCGATACCCCGCGACCGCTGCCGCACGCCCTCGCGCAATTTCTCCCTCCAAAAAAGCTGCTTTCAATAACGCAAAACTTCCTGGCAAGAGCGATCGCTGCTGTACCGCAATCGTCACATTCGCTTCAATTCGATTTAAGAGTTGCGTGGGTTCCAAAAGCTCTGTCATGAAATCAATCTGGTCAATGCAAGTTTCTAGAAAAAACTCGCAAAACTGGACTAATCCCGCGATTGTGAGATTACCTCGACTATCATAATCGTTCAGCCGTTGCAGATCGGCTTGTGCTAGCAGCGATCGATAATCCTGCATTTTCCGCGCCAATCCTCGCGAGACTGACCACAGGCTATTTCCTATTCCGATACGTTGAAAATAAGCATGGGAAAAGAGTCGCACGACTCGCCCATTGCCATCTAAAAATGGATGAATCCAGACAAATCGATGGTGGGCGGCAGCAGCAGCAAGAATTCGATCGACCCCCGAGAGCCGATCGGGGCTATAGACTCGGGCAAAGCGAGCGAGAAACGCGGGTAAAGCATCCGGTGGGGGCGGGATATGGCGACCGATCTGCACGTTCGCCGAACGCCATTCTCCGGGTTGAACGGTGAGCTCTCCAAGCTGCCAAAAGGCTTCCGGCAGGCGCTGATAAAATTCACGATGCAATTGTTGAATGAATTCCGGGCTGACAACATCAAGCGTTTGCCAATTTGGATCGAGATCTAACAGGCTCTGAACTTCGATGTGAGCTTTAGCTTCAAGCTGCAAGTTACGCTGTTCTGGATCGCTAGAAAAGTCTTGTGCCAGAGCGCGTTCGATATCAATTGGTCGGGTGCGATGACCTTCAATCAGATTGCTGTAGTAGCAATTCATCGATCGTACTAAAGCACCGAGCGATCGCCGAACGATCGGATGCAATCCGCGAGTCAACTGCCCCGCTTTCGATGTCAGTAAAACTGCTAAATCTTCTAAGTGCCGAGTCCGCTGAGGATAAACTGGTTCGAGCAGACTTGGTTCGTAATGTCGATAGGGAATTGCTTACCCTGCCATTGTATTGCCGATCTAGAAAGTGGCTGAAATAATCTTATATTCTAGCTTACAGCGTTTATATGCCGAACTTTTTGCCGATCTTTTTGCCGATCGTGTATCCAGTATAAAAGTATCTTTGTCTTGTTCGATCTGCGCGATCGCTCCAACCCATAGCGATTGGCTATTGGCTGAGAAAGAGGAAGCGAGTATCCTTATTATCTCCTTTGAAAATCAAAAAAGTTTGCAAAGTGTCCGGATAGACTCTCATTATCTATGTCTATTTACTTAGAGCAGAAAGATCGTTCTTCAGTATCTACTAAGTAGCAGACGCTGAGAAAAATCGGCTCTCCCTGATGCTTGGTGTAGAATGTAGCGACTGATACGAAATTCATTGGAAATTAACGCTGAAACCTTGATATTGCTATATCATAAGCTTACATTATCACTACAAGTACGGAAGAGCCTTAGTTATCCGGTAAATTTAGTAATCTAACTTAAGTCTATGGAACCATTAACTGCTGGCGCGAGCGCTCTTGTAGCCCTCTTATTAAACAAAACCTTTGAAAAGACAGGTGAAATCATTGTAGCTAAAGCTTTTGAAAAAGGGAACCAAGTGATAGACTCGATGAAAAACCAATCTCCTGATACAGTAAATGCCATAGAAGCAGCGGCGGAAAAAGAAACTTTTACTCTAAGAGAGGATTTTGGTGAAGCCATTTTAGTAGAAATGGTAGAATTAGCTGCTAAAGCAAATCCAGAGATCAAAGCGGCTTTAACAGATTTAGCTATTAAGGTAGAAGAAGCACAAAAAGAAAACGATCATCTCAAGCAAGCGGTACAAGATTTGAGAAAAGCAGTAGAAGAACGACGAAATCAGAATTCAAGCAATCTGAATTCGACGAAGATAGCTGAAACAATCGGTAAGATTGGGACTGTAGTTCAGGGATCTCGTATCAGCACTTTGCATATTAATCAACAGAGATTTTGATTTAAGGATATCTCTTTCAGTCGGTTTTAACCGACTTAATTTATTAGCCCGGAGCTTAAGTTCCGGGCGGTATGCTTCAAACAATAACTGAGATGGTAGTAATTAATCTTAACAAGATGTGTAACAAAAGAGCAAAATATATTGATAATATTGGAATTTTAATCCAAGACTCCGAGATAGGCAAATTCATAATTAATATAAAATTATCGGATATTTTTCCATGTTTATCAGATGAGAAAAAAAAGGAAAATTTCTTGAAAGAAGTGCAGTATGAAGTTGAGAGAAAATTGAATCTATTTAACTATCACGGAAAACTAATTATATTAAAGAAAGAGAATGTTGGCGATGATTTTTTAGTGAATCATCGTGATGGTAGGCAGGAACCAATTACAGATCCAGATTCCCATATTTTCGATATATTTAACTACAAAGATGGGGCTTATCGAAAATTACTGATTGTCGGCGAACCTGGTTCTGGTAAAACTACTACTTTATACGAACTTACTCAAAAGTTGATCGCAGAAGTAGAGGCAGATAAAAAAAAGCCAATTCCAGTAGTTATTGATTTGTTTGACTGGAAAAAAGATAAAGTATCGATGCGCGAGTGGTTAGTAGGGAAACTTAGTCATAAATATCGGTTACAAAAGCGACTATTTAGAAAGTGGTTTGCAGAAGGTGAAATCTTGCCATTATTAGATGGACTCGATGAGGTAAAACCTGAATATCAGCATGATTGCGTTCTCGCGATTAATCAGCTTATGGAAGAAATCAATACACCAAAATATTTAGTAGTATGTTGCCGTATTGATGAATACAAAAGCTTAATTATAAATAACGACTATTCTCAACTCAAATTATTCCAAGCCATTGAGTTGCAAAAATTAACAGTTGGGCAAATAGAGAATTGCCTAAAAGACATTAAAATTAAATTTGATTATACACCAGTGATCGCTGTAATGCGGTACGCTTTAATAAGTCATAAATATTTGATATATTCTCTTCTAGCTGATTCTACTAACCGCTGTCTCTGGGAAATTATTAAAGAGCACGAACATCTCTTAGAACTACTTCGTACTCCCCTAATGTTACATATTGCTATTGAAGTATATAGGAAAATTTCGCTCAATCAATTGAGTCACCCTGATTCCTCTGAAAGACTTCAGCCTTATTTATTTAATCAGTATATCGCTAGCAATCTGCCTCTAGAAAAGATCCCTATGAGGGAGATTGATAGAAATATCAATACTACTTATCTGCTCATCTGGCTCGCTCACAACTTGAAAAAACGCAATCAAAAAGAATTATTGATTGAAGAAATACAACCTAATTGGTTGCCCAAATATCAAATAATCTATCATATTGGTGTAGGCTTGATTCTATCATTATTTTTGTGGATAATTAGCATTTTTCTAGCTCTTATCGTCAAATTAACATTTTTTCATTACTTGGGATTTTTGATTATTATTCTGAGCAGTACCCTGAATCCAAGCATAACAATAGTTGAGGGTTTTACTAGATCAAAGTGGTCTTTTAAACAAGTAAAAGGGGCATGGATAATTAGTTTATTTGCTGCCTTATGCTTGGGAGTACTGACTTGGATAGACAAGGGAATTGTTGCTGGAGGGAAGGTTTTCTTAATTACGGCAATTGCAGCAACGCTAGTGAGTTTAGCAACTGGATTTACTGGAGTTGCAAAATCGAGAAAAACCTATGCTAACCAAGGCATCAGAAAATCTTGCCAAAATGCTATTATATTTGGATTATGTATAGGAGGAATTAGTACATCAATCTGTATACTGCTAGATATAAGAATTGATGGAACGCTCGATTTCTTAACAGTCGATGCACTCTCTGGGATAATTATCGGACTCATGATTAGTTTATTTATGGGTGGCATAACTTGTATCCAACACTCGATCCTTCGGTTGATTCTCTGTTGCAATGGTTTACCTTGGAACTTTGCTCTTTTCTTGGATTATGCAACCCAAAAGGGTTTTCTTCAGCGAATTAGTGGTAGTTATCAATTCAGACACGATTTACTAAGAGATCACTTTGCTACTGAACTACCCCGTTATCAAAACAACCTATAATCAACCTCTTGCCCAAGTTAATATTTTGCTTTGGGAGAGAGTCGGAGTGGATGGTGCGTTGGCATTAAAGTTAAATTCGTGAAGCAGCACAGGGTAGTAGCAGCAAACAGGTAGGAACATCAGCCACGTCAGTATTGACATTTCATAATTTTTTTTTCTAAATTTGGTTGGGAGAAAAAACACACCAGATTTTTTTATGCTACAATTCGAGGAAAAGCTAAATTTGGCAAACTTAAATACCATAGTAAATTTAGCCACTCAAAAAATATTCAGCCATAAGGAGTGAGCAAGATGAATATCTACAAATACTTCCTACCCATTTTGGCAACAACATTAGTGGTAGGGACTTCAGTACCAGCCTTATCTCATCCCTTTAAGCCAAGGCAAATCCTTCGTGTTGGGCAGCTAGTTACCCGTGTTGGGAAGCCAGTTACCCGTGTTTGGCAGCCAGTTACCCAGTGGTTTCAAAAGAATGATGATTTTGTGGAATTAGTAGCCAAAGAAAACACTAAAACTATCCTGAAAAATATAGGAAAACAATCTTTACAAGATACTATTCCTGCGCCAATTTCTCCACCACAATCTATCAATTCAGCCAATTTCTCCAGCAATGGACAAACACAAGATAATGTACGTCAAAACATTGATCGAGGTGGGGCTGCTGTTGGATCTGCGATTGCAGCAGGCGGGGCAGGTTATAGCCACGTCAGTTCAAACAACAACAACAATTCAAACAACAACAACAAGCAAAATAATGAAAGAAGTTTGAAAAGTATCGTCGCAATCCCAATCTCGTTGATTATGTACTTTTTCTAAGCTCTAATGAAGTTGCGATCGATATCTATCATAAAAATGATGCGCGGGAATGGGTGATTTTGAGCTATCGAGCGGGCGATCGAGTCGAGTTAAAAAGTATCAATTTAAGCTTGCCGAGCGAGCAATTCTATGAAGAGATTATTTTCGATCCACAGCCTTAAATTTCTTCTCAGGAGGGGCGATCGTGCTGATGTGAAATAGAAAAACAAGGAATGGGATCGCGCTTCCTAAAATCCAACCCTCACAAATCGAAGAGACTGCTCAAACCGCAGGCAATTGTAAAATGCGATCGCCGATATTTTAGGTTGGGTTGACGCAGGAACCCTCCGTTTCACTCCGCCCAACACCTTTTTGTACGCTCTGGGACGCGATCGCCAAGTTAGAATGAGAGAGCGCTCGTGGAAACGAGGTCAAATCCATTACAGTTCGACAACCCCGCTATCCTAAAGAAGGATTCGCTCGTCGTGGCAATGAGATTTTCGAGCTGCGCGATCGTGTTAGATATCAATTATTTCGCTAGTTTAAAAAACCTGAATTCTTAACAGCAGGATTAACTTTCAAATTGCCAGTTGACGGGTTGCCACTCAAACCCACCCCGATCGCGCGCGCGTAAATGTCCGAGTCCCCGATAAGGAAAATGATACGCAAACATTAAAGTGCGATCGCTCGCAATTTTTGACAGCACGGCTTGGCGGGTAGTTGAAGCCAGATCTCGATCGGCATCAAAAATCGGCTTCCCACTTGGATTCCACAGGTTAATTGTATGAATCTGAACCGTATCGGCAGTATGCACCATTACAGCATTTCCTGAAGCAATTCTAATCGCAACGTGACCGGGTGTATGACCGCAGGGCTATCGATTTAGACCGCTACAAAATCGGTAACATTAATCAGCCCTGTGGACACATTGCTGAGAGTTGCTAACAGTTGACCGGAACCGGTAACTCGGAGCGAAGTAGAATTATTTTCTACAGTAATGCTCAGTTGCGAGAAACTTAAACCGCCTGTCAAGCCGATCGCATCGCGACCATCTTGAAAGTCTAAAATAGTCTCGCGGCCGTTGTCGATACCTAAGATAAATCGATCGTCCCCAGTACCTCCAATTAAAGTATCATTCCCCTCATCTCCAAATAACCAATCGTCCCCAGCACTACCCAGTAAACTGTCTTCATCCTTGCCACCATAAAGAGTATCGTTTCCAGCATCACCGTTGACGGTATCCTGACCTTCATTGCCAAACAACAAATCGTTGCCCAAACCACCACACATCTGGTCTTGAGCGCCAGCGGAGCCGATCGCCAGAGGGCTGCCAATATCCCCGTACATAGTATCTTCTCCCTCGCCACCACAGAGAGTATCGCTGCCCTCATCCCCAAACAGCACGTCGTTGCCCAAGTCTCCTAGGGCCAAATCATCACCCTTGCCACCACGCACTGTATCGTTTCCATTACCACCAGAAAGGGAATCTTCGGCTTCTTGCCCGTTCAGGTAATCATCGCCACTGAGACCAAATAGCAAATCGCGACCTGTAGAATCGATGTCTAAAGGGTTAAAAGTACCACCGTATAATGTGTCATTACCCTCATCGCCAATTAAAGTATCGCTCTGTTTGTCTCCAAAAATTATGTCGTCATCTTTGCCACCGTAAGCAACATCTTCGTTCTTGCCCCCAAAAATTAAATCATCTTTAGCACCCCCGTGGAGGTAATCATCGCCCTCATTGCCAAACAGCACGTCGCTATCTTTGGCAGAGGGAAGAATGGTTATATTTCCTAGATCAATGCTGAGGTAAGATCCGCCATAAATATTGTCATTGCCAGTGAAGCCAACCTCCAAGTCGTTACCATTTAAGCCGTTGATCTTGTCATTGGTAATGGAACCCTCCAGAATGTCGTCGCTTTCTGTACCGTTGGTGGTGCTATTTGTTTGGTTGGGGCCGCGAATAGCAGTCTGGCTGGGAAAGGTTATCTGCTTGCAAATGCAATCTTCGTCTTGAGTTTCTGGCGTCGGAGTTGTTGTCGGAGTCGGAGTTGTTGTCGGAGTTGGAGTTGTTGTCGGAGTCGGAGTTGTTGTCGGAGTTGGAGTTGTTGTCGGAGTTGGAGTTGTTGTCGGAGTTGGAGTTGTTGTCGGAGTTGTTGTCGGAGTTGTTGTCGGAGTTGGAGTCGGAGTTGGAGTCGGAGTTGGCGTTGTTGTCGGAGTTGGCGTTGTTGTCGGAGTCGGAGTTGTTGTCGGATTCGGAGTGGGAGTCGGCGTTGTTGTCGGAGTTGGCGTTGTTGTCGGAGTCGGAGTTGTTGTCGGATTCGGAGTTGGAGTTGGAGTTGGAGTTGGAGTCGGCGTTGTTGTCGGCGTTGTTGTCGGCGTTGTTGTCGGAGTTGGAGTCGGAGTCGGAGTTGGAGTTGGAGTCGGCGTTGGAGTGGGAGTCGGCGTTGGAGTGGGAGTCGGAGTCGGCGTTGTTGTCGGAGTTGGAGTGGGAGTCGGAGTTGGAGTTGTTATCGGAGTTGGCGTTGTTGTCGGAGTTGGAGTTGGAGTTGTTGTCGGAGTCGGAGTGGGAGTTGGAGTGGGAGTTGGAGTGGGAGTTGGAGTCGGAGTTGGAGTTGTTGTCGGAGTTGGAGTGGGAGTCGGAGTGGGAGTTGGCGTTGGAGCTGGCGTTGGAGTTGGAGTTGGCGTTGGAGTTGGAGTTGGAGTTGTTGTCGGAGTTGGAGTGGGAGTCGGAGTTGGCGTCGGCGTCGGAGTTGGTGACTCCAAGTCGTCATTTGCGATCGTACCTATGCCCGTCGCTTTAGTAATAGTCGCATTGACAGGGGTGCTGAGGTTGACGTTAAACGTTTCGTCAGTTTCAAACTTAGAATCGCCGTTGACAGCAACAGTAATGATTTTTCTCGTTTCCCCGGCATTGAAGGTGACGCTGCCTGTGGCCGCCGCGTAATCGCTATCAGCAGTGTTAGCAGTACCGTCTGAGGTGGCGTAATTGACGGTGACGGGCAAGCTAGAAGCTGCTGAGAGAGTGGCGGTAAAGGTGGCGCTAGCAGTACCCGTATTGCCCTCGGTAACAACTACATCATCGATCGAGATACTAGGGCTATCATCATTAGCGATCGTAGCAGTGGCGGTGCTGGTGGTGACACTCGAACTTTCCGGCGCTGCGGTCAAATTTGGGTTGCTGAGGGTGACGGTAATTGTCTCGTCAGGTTCAACTGCGGTTTCGCCCAAGACATCCACAGCAATAGTTTTAGTTGTTTCGTTGGCGGCAAAGGCGATCGTCCCTGTGGTGGTAGTAGCCCCAGCAGCATTGATAATATTGTAGTCTGCGCCGTTGGTCGCGGTACCAGCGATCGCATAATTTACTGTACTCGCTACCCCCGTGCCACCGCTGCGAGTGACGGTGAAAGTGACGGGTTGAGTGCCGGAATTGCCTTCTGTTAAGGAACCTGTGGCTGGATTTGTGAGTGCGATCGCATAAGCAATCGAGTCATTGGCTGCAATAGTTACCGTAGCATTGCTGCTGGCTGGTGCGATCGCATAATTCCCATTTCCCAAATTCAATCGCAGCGTTTCTGCAACCTCCGGTATTGCGTCATCAAATGGGGTGAGAATCACATCCACAAAGCTTTGCCCGTTGGGAATAGTGACGGGAAAGGTACTGCCCAGATTGTAGTCAGCAGCAACAGCGGTACTACTGCCATCAATCGCGAGATTCACCGTCAAATTACCAACCGTGCTATCACTGCGGCTAACGCGGAAAGTGCCTGGATCAATAGGAGTTTCAGCGGCTGAATTATCCGGCGCGGTGATGCTCACAATAATCTGCTGTACTTCAACAGCGCCGATGTCAACAGCACTGCCAGAAGGCCGAGTTAAGCCACGCTGATCCGTAGCAGGTGCCGCGCTGTTACCCCTGTCAAGAGCAGGGCTTCCAGGGAGTAAGACGTGAGTCTCCGTTGGGCCGCCGTTATTTGTCAGTGCTCCGAGATTCGGATTGATGGGAGTGCCAGCAGTGCCTACTAGATCGCCATTAACACCGTTTGTGAAGCCAGCACCAGTACCGTTGCCAATTAAGTTATTGCCCTCACTCGTAAATGTGCCGTCTACATCGGGGTTTAACGGAGCCGTATTCCCAGCTATGATGGTGTTGCGAATGTTTGCTGTAGCGGTGTTGAAGATGCCGCCGCCTTGGTTCGTTGCACTATTGAGAGTCAGAGTGCTACTTCTGAGATCCAGCGTACCGCCATTTCTGATCGCGCCAAAGTTAGTTGCCGTGTTGCCAGAAAACGTGCTGTTGGTAATGGTTGCCGCGCCACTGTTGACGATCGCACCTCCATTTTGTGCAGCCTGATTGCTGCTAAACGTGCTGCTGGTGACACTCAATGGCTGGGCGTCGTTTCTGAGCGCACCGCCATCAGCCGCCGAAATGTTGTTAGTGAAAGTGCTATTGAGAATGCTCAGCAGTTCGCCCCCGCCTCTGTGGTAGATAGCGCCGCCACCGTCAGCGTTTTGTGCACTATTACCAGTAAAGGTGTTGCCAGTAATGTTTACCTCACCGCCGTAGATCGAGATGGCACCGCCGCCTTGACTGTTCGCAGTCGCCGTGTTTTCGGTGAAAGAGCTGTCAACAATGGTTACAATACCTCCATACTGCCCGATCGCGCCACCACCGAAATTGTTGACTGTATTGGCAGTAAAGCTGGAACCGGTTATTGTCACTGTGCCGCCGTTGTTGAACAGGGCACCGCCAAGCCCAGCAGTGTTGCTCAAAAAGTTAACGTTGGTGAGGTTCAGGATAACGCCGAAGCCGTTATTAATCCCACCGCCGCTGCCAGCTGTATTAGCGTTAGCAAAGGTGAGGTTAGAAATGCTAACAGGGCCGTTATTAGTGCTAAGTATCTGCACTGCACTGTTACCGCTAACTGTCAAAGTAGCTGCGACTGGGCCGTTCAGACTGACACTTTCATTAATAGTTGGCAGCGTCGTCGCGAGGGTAATTGTGCCCGTAATACCAGTCAGGTCAATAATATCTGCGCCTGCGGTAGCATTCGCTTGGGTAATCGCATCTCGCAGCGATCCTAAGCCGGAGTCGTTGGTGCTGGTGACTGCAAAAGAAGCTAAAACGCGATCGTAACTTGCGATCGCCTCTTGGGTGAATGCCAAAGCGGTCTCTATCGAACCAATTGTTACTTCTAAATCCCAGTCACCGCCTAATGCAGCACTTCCTGTCAGGTTTTTGGAAGCAGCGATGTCTGCACCTGTGAGTTGATGGAGGCGTTGCAAGAACGATCGCCCCGCTATCGGTGGGGCGATTTCTGCCGCCACGTTGCAACCGTACAGGAGGATATCGGCGTTAGGGGTTAAGGCCTTTTTCCACTGCTGAAGTCGATCGCCATATTCGTCTAGGTTGTCAGAATTTAGCTGAATTGACCCCAGTTGCAAATTTCCAGGCCCGCCGTGAGAAACAATATGAACAGCGGAAATATCGGTGTAGCTAGCTAATAACTCTGTAATTTGCTCGACTCCATCCCCCGCCCGATCAAGTATAAATATCTTTTTCCTTGGTTCGGCGCTTGCTGCAAGGCGTTGATAATCTTCAACAGTTGGGTCAATGACAACTATTTGTGTAATTTTTTCCATGATCGATTTTCCTCGTAGATGCAAGGGAAATGGAGCTTAAAAGCGGCGATCGTCTTGCCAAAAGAATTCAAATTAGTATGGACAAATAATCATTTGAATCCACTAGCTCGGTCTTGGAAAGCTTGTAAAAGGCAAGATATAATGCTTAAGTCATAAGCAGCTTAGAGTCTTAGTAAGACAACACAAGGAGCAAATTTGTTCCCAATCGTAAAAATTAGTCAGTAAATATAGCGATCGACCCGATCGCGCATTCGAGCCCCGACTTCTTTAAGAAATCGGGGCTCTGGGGGTTCTGTTTGTTCAGGTGGGCTTACTTATTTGGAGATACTAGCGAGAATGCTTTCCATATCAGAAAGCTCGACCGCCCCGGAGAAAGTTTTGCCGTTCATAATAAAGAAGGGAGTCCCTTCAATGCCCAGTTGTTGAGCGAGTTGCACGTCTTTGGCAATGGCGGCTTCTGCAGCGGGGCTGTTGCGATCGGTGTTGAATTTATCTAATTTTAGATTGAGCTTTTGGGCGATCGATCCGTACAATGGTTCGCCTAACTGTTTCTGCCCTTCAAACAAAGCGCTGTAATATTCCCAGAATTTGCCCTGCTGCCCAGCAGCCCAAGCTGCTTTAGCTGCTGGCAGCGCTTGAGGGTGAATAGAAGTCAAGGGAAAATGCTTGTAAGCTAAAGTAACTTTGTCCTGGTGTTTTGCCATAAACTGCTTGACTGTATCGTGAGCGCGCGCGCAAAACGGACATTGAAAGTCAGAGAATTCTAAAAGTACAATTTGCTGGGAAGGTGAGCCCGTGGTGGGAGAATCCCCGATCGAAGATTTGGGATTAGTTTTCATCTCCTGCAAAAATGACTGCTGCGCTGCTTTGAGAGACTGCTGCTGCTGTTGCTGGTACGCTTGTACCGACTCTAAAATTGCTTGCGGGTTTTCGCGGATCACCTGCAAGACTTGCTCTTTGAACTTGGGATCGACTGAATTGCCAGCCGCTGACTGGGCGGGGGAACAACCGATAAATACAAGGCAACCTGCGAGGATTGCAGCCAAGCAGAAGGCTTGCTGGCTGCGGAGTTTTCGCCAAATAGTGGATAAGTTCATCTTTTTTTTCTGATTCACGACAACACTTAATCCTACATTTAATTTGGCGGAGTGTCAGGTATACCGCTGTTGACTGCTGTGCAGTTATTTTTAGCTTTAAGCAATAATTAGTAATTCGTAATCGGTAATTGGCAAGGTTTTTTACTTACCGGAACCGCTAGGAACCCAATAATTAAGATTTAAACAATCGGGATTTAGTATTATAATCTTATGTTTCCTCGAACGACCGCCATCAAAGATGTTTGTAGTGAGGACTAAATTTTGAGTTAGTTTTATGATGACTAAAATCCTCCATAAAAACGCGATCGCGGTTATTTTACTACCGGACTCGATATAATATCTAGTGCGATCGATTGACCATAATATCCCGGCAGGGCGGGTTTTTGAGATTGTCAATTATTGGCAGATATGGTTCGTGAACCCGCCCCTACCTGATTTCGGGTGAAGCGAAGCGGAGGGAATTGACGGGAGCATCTCACCTTTGCAGCCCTCCGCTAGAAATTGGAGTTTTGAGGCAGGAGGCAGGAGGCAGGAGGCAGAAGGAAAGAGGCAGAAGGGAAGAGGCAGAAGGAAAGAGGCAGAAGGAAGGAGCCAGAAGAAGTATTTTTACAAATATGAGATGCTCCCGAATTGACGGGACGAGATATAAAAAATAAAAGGACGATCGCCCGAGCGATCGTCCTTTTATTTGCTGCACGTATTATCCGCTTTTAGGCTTGTCTGAATCCAAGATTATTTGCGGTTGTTGAGCCATTTAGCAGCAACTATTCCCAAAATACCAGCAACAACGGGATTTCCCAAAAACTTCATCAAACTAGGCTGTTCGGCCAGCACTTCTCGGAAAATATCCGGGTGATTGTGATAGGTGAACGAGGCTAACTTGGTAACATCGTCAGCATTCATGCGGCTGGCGTGGTGGGTAGAAAGTCCTAGCTGCTTTTCCAATTGGCGATCGTCCAATCCTCTCTTGCCCAAATGCTTGAAGAATTCCCGCGCTACATCGTCGCGTTCATTTGGCTTAATTTGGGCGATCGCCTTTTGCAATTCCGGTTCCAACTGAGCCGGCGGGAGCGAGTCGTGATTCAGGGAACGCCCGAATAATTGTTTGCGCTGAGCAGGCGAAGTTCTCTGAGCAAAATCGTCAAAGTTTTCGTAATCTTCACCAGTTGTCTGCGGCATCATTTCTCGATCGCCCTGGGCTAAATCGTTCATGATTTGACGCTTGTAATTATCGCTGCTACTCATGGTAACTCTCTTCCAATCTACACAACATTTCAGTCTTAAATTGAGATTGTTTCGCCTTCAAAAAACTGCGGAATATTAAACCGCCACGCGGCTATCATTTAAGCTTGCTAACTCGGTCAAGACTTGTATTCAATCTGATTTGATTGCTGGTCGTACTTAGCAGTCAGAATCAACTTTTTGTCAGGAGCGTAAACCAAAACACTTACATCCTGATTAGGGAAATTGCGGTGAAAACCTTGTGCTAAAGATTTCGCCAAATCTTTCACTTCTGTCGGGCGGACTTGCGGGGTAATTACAACTCCCAATTTGTTATTGTCGCGCACGTAAGCATCCTGAACCAGGCCCTGAGCCGTCTTTGTTACCCATTGACCAAAATCTTGACCTGCGGCGGTATTGCCCCGTTCTAGCTGCGCGTAATAACCCTGACTGCCACCAATTGCTACAGGTGCATCACTCGGTTTTTGGGCTGAAACGCTGGGCGAGCAGGCAGTAGTAACTGCCAGCATTAATACCAAAAGTACGCCCACAATTATTTTGCGACTCTGCTGCAATAAACTCACCTTTTTTCCTCCGTTCAGAAAACATTTGGCATACTTGAAAGGGTCAGGTTGCTCGACCCTCTCAATTAGTATTAGGCTTAGTCTAATTTCTTTTTGAGCTCATCTTTTACATCTTCGATCGCGTGACCAGCTTCAGCTTTTGCCTGCTTGGCTTTGCCTTCTGCTTTATCCTTCGGGTCGCCAGTAACATTGCCTAGGGCTTCTTGAGCAGCGCCTGCGATGTTGTTGCCAGTTGCCTTTGCTCTATCTTCAGTGCTCATTGGTTTCTCCCTATCTGTATCTAATCAGACATTTTTTACTTTATAAACTCATCATAGGTAACTAGGAGCTGCGTTGCACTCTACCTCTAGGAAGAAAGAATGAAGAAAAAATGAAGAGGGAACATGGAAGAGGGAAAAATTATTTTTCAATTTTAGACGGACTGCCACTTTTATACTTACTTACCGGCTTTTTTTACCGTTTCTGCGGGCGGCAATCAAGTATATTTGTAAAAAAAAAACTGCTGGAGGGTCGCCCGTGCGTCCAAAACTATTTTTTTCAACCCAAAATAATTTATAATTTTAAATTTTTATTTAATACTGCCTTAAAAAGGCGGGTGTGGGCAAGACCGCATCTTACCCACACCCGAACAAATTTCGTATTAGTTTTAATTTACCTGGTGATGACATTCTTCATCTATTCTGTCCTGAAGTTCTTCTTTCAACTGTTCGACAGCCCGCATAGTTTGAGCATTTTCTTTTTTTTGCTGACCGAGGGCTTTTTCTGTTTCCTCGCCGAGCAAGGTTTCCTTTGATTTTGGTAGCGTTACTTGATTTTCGCTGCCAGTCTGGGTCGCATTTTCTTCAATATTCATCAGAAATATGGGTTAGAAACCCCGTCTTTTTAGGACGGCTTTACATTGAGTTAAAACTTTTGTGGGGTGGAGGGGTATGGTTGCCCCTCCGGCGAGGTATGGTTGCCTCAATCTCCTTTCGGAGTAAAGTTAGCTTCGCCAATGTTTTAAGAGCTTGTTAGGCTGAAAGCACTGTCCCCGTGACCTTAGAACTGTTTAACCTTCAGCGACAGAGCAAGGAACTAGCTACGCATTCTCCCGGTGTCGTGACTCAAAAAACGTAGTCAGTTAAGACTTAGGCTGGTCAGAACGGCTTGTCAGATTTCTCTTTCAAGCCTCATGCCTTCAGGCTGAGGTTCCTGACTTGTCTTGACCCTATTGTTTGCAAAATTTATTTTTAACAAGGCTAGTTACAAGTTAACCTTATATTTATAATAACGCCAATGACGAAGCCGTCCCTCTCCCTGAAGATAGATAGGAGCTGGAGAAGAGTTTTTAGTTTTAAAGTAAGAGAAATTAGGGAGACTTCCATCTGCCGGAAGAAAGATATGGGAAGGGGAAGAGTGCGTGAGTGCATGAGATTGCTTGGTGAGTCGCAAGGCGCGGGCAGTGAATGAGTAGGGGAGAGGGAGGAGGGGGGACAATTTTTCTGCGGGGCGCGCGATGGCATTAAGTGTCGAATGTTGTTGGATGAGGCTCTTTGGACATCGGTAAAAGATCAAGAGAGAAATGGGAGGCAATTTAGCTAGCCAGACGGGAATCCCCACACGCTTGTCGCTTCGATTAGTGTGGGATGAAAGTCGCGTTTCGCTGTGGATTCCACCGTCAACCAATTCAAAACTATGTTTTGAGCGGTGGGCGGGTGGATGACGAGACAAACAAACTCTTTATTTAATGGGTCTATTTTCTCCTTTGTACTTGACAGTAAATAACGCATTCTGGTACAGTAACACTAATTGATGCGTACCGACTGCGATCCAATATTTGCCAATTAATGAGAACGGCTTACCAGTACAAACTACGTCCAACAAAACAGCAAGTCATTGAGCTAGACAGATGGCTATCCATGCTGTCTGCCCAATACAATTACCTGTTGGCTGATAGATTTAATTGGTACGCACAAAATCGCTCTCCTGTTAACGCCTGCAATCTCGTCTGTTACCTACCTGAACTGCGAGACAATCCCGATTATTGCTCGCAAAAGAAAACGTTACCTCAACTCAAGAAAACAAATCCTTGGTATAGCGAAATATATTCGCAAGTCCTTCAGGATGTAGTTAAGCGAGTTAAGACAACATTTGACCGTTTCCTAAAAGGTGATAGCAGCGGAAAACGCAGCGGAAAACCTCGATTCAAAGCTCGCAGCCGCTATCGCACCTTTACTTATCCGCAAATGAAAGAGGGATGCTTACAGGGCAACTTGATTAACTTGCCGATGTTTGGGAAAGTTAAAGTTGTCTTGCACCGTCCTATCCCTGACGGGTTCAAAATCAAAACCGCATCTGTCACCAAGAAAGCTGATGGTTATTACCTTACGCTCTCCCTAGAAGACAAGACAGTTCCAGAGATAAAGCCAGACTTTAATCCTCGCTCGATAACAGGTATTGACGTGGGATTGAAGGAGTTTTTGACAACATCTGAAGGCGAAACAGTCGCCCCGCCCCAATATTACCGTAAAGAACAAAAATGCTTGCGAACTATTCAAAAGCGAGTGTCACGTCGCAAAAAGGGGAGCAATAGCAGGCTTAAAGCTATTAAGCAACTGGGCAGACAACACAAGAAGGTGGCAGATAAAAGAAAAGATTTCCACTTCAAGACAGCTAATTGGCTGCTGTCAAAATATGACGTAATCGCACACGAGGATTTAAACATCAAAGGTCTAGCTCGTACAAGGTTGGCTAAATCTGTGTTGGACGCTGGGTGGTCAAGTTTTCTGTCGATACTGACAAACAAAGCCGAAAACGCGGGTTTGTTGGTTGTCCCAGTAAGTGCCCATAATACTTCACAAGATTGTTCTAATTGCGGCGAGAAAGTACCAAAAAAGCTGCATATTCGTTGGCATGACTGTCCTCACTGTGGGTGCAGTCTAGACCGTGACCATAATGCCGCAATAGTAATCAAAAATAGAGCGGTGGGGCAACCCGTTCTTAAAGCTCAGTTAATGTCCTATGCAATAGCAGGAGTCACCCAGATGCCTACACCAATGGTGACAGCTTGTGTTGGTGTAGGAGTTGTCACTGCAGACTTAAGTCAGATGTAGAGCAGTTTGACGGTTAAAATCAACAGGGTGCAGCAATTCCCAAGTTTGGTGGCGATCGGCTTAAATAATCTGCTAAACAAGAGTTAGCCTCAAGGCTAACCTCCAGCAGGATCGAACTAAAATTTCTGTTATTAGTAAAAATTATCTAAAACCCTATGGGAGCAAGGAGCAGTAACCCTCTCGAAGCAGCCGGCCCGACTCGTGAGCCGATCAAAATAGGCGTTTTGCATTCCCTGACGGGCACGATGTCCATCAGCGAAATTTCAGTTAAAGATGCGACGCTGTTGGCTGTTGAGGAAATTAATGCGGCGGGAGGGGTGCTCGGACGCCCCTTGGAAGCGGTTATAGAAGATGGAGCCAGCGATTTGCAAACTTTTGCTCAAAAAGCTAAGCAATTGCTCCTAGAAGCGCAGGTGGCGGTGGTATTTGGCTGTTGGACTTCGGCGAGCCGCAAAGCTGTACAGCCGGCTTTCGAGCACGGCAGTGGGTTGCTGTTCTATCCGGTGCAGTATGAGGGGCTAGAACAGTGTCCGAATATTTTCTACACTGGTGCTGCCCCGAACCAACAGATTGTGCCTGGGGTGAATTACTTGCTGGCACAGGGGAAGCGGAAAATTTTCCTGTTGGGTTCGGATTATATCTTTCCCCGCACGGCAAATCTGATTGTGAAAGCTCAACTGGCGGCACTGGGGGGAGATTTGGCGGGGGAAGTTTATCTGCCGCTGGGTTCGAGGGAAGTGGGCGAGGCGATCGCACATATCTTAGCAGTGAAACCAGATGCTATTCTCAACACTCTCAACGGCGACAGCAATGTGGCTTTTTTCCAAAAGTTGCGGGAAGCTGGCTTGAAACCCGATGATTTGCCGGTGATGTCGGTCAGCGTAGCAGAAGAGGAAGTGCGGGCGATCGGCCCGTCCAATATTGCCGGACATTTGGTGGTTTGGAACTATTTTCAAACGGTGGATACACCGGAAAATCGTAAATTTGTTAAGGCTTATAAAGCCCGATACGGGGAAAATCGAGTCACGGATGACCCGATCGAAGCTGCTTATTTGGGCGTTTACCTGTGGAAGCAAGCAGTAGAAAAAGCTGGTTCGACAAATGTGGTTAAAGTCAGGGCGGCTGCTAAAAATATTGAGTTTGCAGCGCCTTCGGGCAAGGTAAAAATAGATGCCCAAACTCAGCATATCTGGAAAACAGTGCGGATTGGCAAGGTGAGGGTGGACGGTCAAATTGAGGAGATTTGGAATTCCGGCGCACCGGTGCAGCCAGATCCTTTTCTCAAGGGCTATCCTTGGGCGGCGGCACTTGCTACGAGGGGGATTTCTCTGGGAACTCGGGCGTCTTTGATCGGGCTGTTTGTGATCTTGGTACTGATAACTTGGATGGCGGTGGGAGTCGGGTGGATGGGTTCTGTGGATATGAAGAACTATTTGCTGGCAATAGAGGCTGCCTCAGCTCCGGCGGCGGGGGTTTCTGAGGCAGCAATGGCGGTGCTGGTGCAGCAAAGTCTCTTGGTGGCGAGCCGCACTCAGCACTGGCTGCTGGCAGCTTTGGGTTTGAGTTTGATCGCGGGGATAGTGGCTTTTGTGTCGGTGTCGGCAATTATTCGGAATCTCGGCTTGCTGCGGGAAACTGCCGAACAGATGGCGAGCGGTGATTTGACGGCTCGATCGCCTGTGGTTTGTAATGACGCGATCGGGGTGCTATCTTCTACTCTCAATACAATGGCTCAGCAAATTAGCAGTTTGCTCAACGGTTTGGAGGTGCGGCAGCGGCAGCTAGAGGAACGATCGGAGGAATTGGAAGTCGCTAAGAATGCTGCGGAAGCTGCCAACCGGGCGAAAAGCACTTTTTTGGCAAATATGACTCACGAGTTGCGGACGCCCTTGAATGCGATTATCGGCTACAGCGAGCTGCTGCAAGAAGAGGCTCTGGAACTCGGCGAAGAAGAGTTTGTCATGGATTTGGCAAGCATTAATATGGCAGGCAAGCAGTTGCTCAACATTATTAGTGACATCCTGGATATTTCTAAAATTGAAGCAGGGAAGGTGACTCTTTTCTTGGAGACTTTTGAGGTGTTGGATTTGATCGAGCAGGTTGTCACTACTGTTCAACCCATGCTAGCGAAAAATGGCAACACTTTGATCGTCAAGTGCGATCGCAATATTGGCACGATATACGCTGATTCGGGGAAGCTGCGACAAGCGCTGTTAAATTTGGCGAGCAATGCTGCTAAGTTTACCGAACAAGGCAAAATTACGATTAATGTTTGGAAGGAAGAAGGGGAGGTTTTGCCGATGGGCAATTATTCCGAAGAACTCTCGGCAGATCGTTCTCGGCGTCAACAGCCTTCGATCGTCTTTCAAGTAACCGATACCGGCATCGGCATGACTGAGGATCAGGTGTCGAGGCTGTTCGGAGCTTTCGCTCAAGCGGACGATTCTACTACCCGAAAATACGGCGGCACCGGTTTGGGGCTGACAATTAGCCGGAAGTTTTGCCAGATGATGGGTGGGGACATTACGGTTGAGAGCGAGTTTGATGGCGGTTCTAGTTTTACGATCCGGTTGCCGATTGCGGTTGCAAGCCCGAAAGAAGCGCAGGACGATCGAGAAATCCAAGAAATTCAGGCAGAGTATTCCGAGGAGTTAGACACGAGTGCAGCGGCGACTCAAGCGAAGCAAAAAGCAGTGCGATCGCAACCGCTGGATCTGCCGGATGCTGCTACTGTGCTGGTGATTGACGACGATCCAGACGCGCGGGATTTGATGACTCGCTGCTTGTCGAAAGAGGGATTTCGGGTGCGATCGTCGGCTAGCGGTCAAGGGGGGCTTCTGTTGGCTAAGGAGTTGCTGCCGGACGCGATAATTCTGGACGTGATGATGCCGAGTATGGACGGCTGGGCGGTGCTGTCGGCATTGAAAGCCGATCAAGATTTGGTTGAGATTCCGGTTATTATGATCACTTTTTTGGACGACAAAAATCAGGGTTTGGAATTGGGAGCGGCGGAGTATTTGAGGAAGCCTGTGGATTACAAGCGCTTTGCTGCTTTATTGAGTAAATATCAGAGTCTGGGGAAGTAGTTAGTTGACGGTTGACGGTTGACGGTTGACTGTTGACTGTTGTTATTGCTTATTTGTTAGCTGCTACTAATAAGCAATAAGCATAGCACTGCTTGGTTTAATGAGGTACGTCTGGTAATTAGTAATTGGTAATTGGTAGTGGCGTACTTCACTTACTTTAGAACTGCTATTACAACTAATAACTACTGCTAACAGTCAACGGTCAACTGACAACGGTCAACTGACAACGGTCAACTGACAACGGTCAACGGTCAACTGACAACAGTCAACTGTCAATTTAATCTAAGAAGCCCATTAATGTCGAGCTATCGTCAATTTCGTTTGAGGCAATAGGGCGGTTTCCTCCCATTGTGGAGTAAACTTCATCAATGTGAAGAGTGCTCATGCCAATAGGGCGGGCACCGGACATACTGAACATTTCACTGACTTGCATGGCGCTGGAACCGATCGGGCGATTGCCGAGTGTAGCAACCACTTCAAAGTCGCTGGATTCGACTGGGCGATTGCCTACAATGCCGTAGGTTTCGCTGAGGTGCAGGGTGCTAGTGCCGATCGGGCGGTTCCCCGATATCGAGACGGTCTCGCTGATGGTAAAATCGTCAGGGCCGACGGGGCGGTTGTCATGCATGAGTTGAGGCCGATAAAGTTGAATTCCTGTTGCTTTGGCATCCGTGGGTTCTGTCGCTTGGCTTTTGGAACTGCCTTTGCCGCGGCGGGCGATCGCTTTGCCTTTGCCTGTACCTGTGCTGCGCGTATCCATAATTCTTTTCCTCGCTTATTGCTGTTGATTGCTGGGTTCGGACAACTGCTTTACTTGGCTTTCTGCTTGCTATTTCGGCCGATGATTAAAATAATATTACAAAGTCTAACTATTTTTTTAACGAAATTGCAGAATCTCTGCATTTTTGTTAAGATTTATGGGTAATAGCTACATTTTCCTATGGTAACTGCGGCAGCATCTTTTCAATTGCAAGCGCCCTTCCAGCCCACAGGCGACCAACCGCTAGCGATCGCCCAACTCGTCAAAGGCATCGAAGCCGGGGATCGATTTCAAACCTTACTCGGTGCCACAGGTACGGGCAAAACCTTCTCCATTGCCTCGGTGATTGAAAAAATCGGCAGACCCACCTTAGTTCTAGCACACAACAAAACCCTGGCAGCTCAACTGTGCAACGAACTGCGAAATTTTTTCCCGAACAATGCAGTCGAATACTTTGTCAGTTATTACGACTACTACCAACCTGAAGCATACATCGCCGTCACCGATACTTTCATTGAGAAAACGGCAGCAATTAACGACGAGATAGATATGCTGCGGCACTCCGCCACGCGCTCGCTCTTTGAACGCCGCGACGTGATTGTAGTTGCTTCAATTAGCTGCATCTACGGTTTGGGAATGCCGGCAGAATACCTGAAAGCTGCTATTCCTTTGCGAGTAGGAATGGAAGTCAACCAGCGGCAAGTTTTGCGAGATTTAGTAAACGTCCAATACAGCCGCAACGATATAGATTTAGGCAGAGGCAAATTTCGCGTCAAAGGCGATGTTTTGGAAATAGGCCCCGCTTACGAAGATAGAATTATTCGCGTTGAATTCTTCGGGGATGAAATCGATGCTATTCGCTACGTTGACCCCGTAACAGGTAAAATTCTGCAAAGTTCAACGGCTTTAAATATCTATCCAGCGCGCCACTTTGTCACGGCAGAAGATAAATTAGAGGCAGCTTGCCAAGGAATAGAGCTCGAATTAGAAGACCGACTGGCAGAATTTGAAAAAGAGGGTAAACTATTAGAAGCTCAGCGGTTGGAACAGCGCACGCGCTACGATTTGGAAATGCTGCGCGAGGTAGGTTACTGCAACGGAGTCGAGAATTATTCGCGGCATTTAGCAGGGAGAAATGCGGGGGAACCGCCGGAATGTTTGATTGATTATTTCCCGAAAGATTGGATGTTGGTGATAGATGAATCTCACGTCACAGTGCCGCAAATTCGGGGGATGTACAACGGCGACCAAGCGCGCAAAAAAGTATTGATCGAACACGGTTTTCGCTTGCCCAGCGCGGCAGATAACCGCCCTTTAAAAGCAGAGGAATTCTGGGCAAAAGAGAATCAGTGCATCTTTGTTTCTGCTACGCCTGGGGATTGGGAAATGGAGATATCTGAAGGCAGAGTTGCAGAGCAAGTAATTCGCCCTACCGGAGTAATAGATCCGACTATTTTCGTGCGCCCGACGGAAGGACAAATTGATGATTTGTTGGGGGAAATTAAGGAGAGAGTAAGTCGGGACGAGCGAGTTTTGGTGACGACTTTAACCAAGCGGATGGCGGAAGATTTAACAGAATATTTGCAGGAAAGGGGAATTAGAGTGCGGTATTTGCACTCGGAAATTCAGTCGATTCAACGCATCGAAATTATCCAAGATTTGCAGGATGGTAAGTTTGATGTATTGATTGGTGTTAACTTGCTGCGCGAAGGTTTGGATTTGCCGGAAGTCTCGCTGGTGGTAATTTTGGATGCGGATAAAGAGGGGTTTTTGCGATCGGGACGTTCGTTGATTCAAACGATTGGAAGGGCGGCGCGGCACGTTCAGGGACAGGCTATTTTGTACGCGGATAATTTGACGGATAGTATGGTTAAGGCGATCGACGAAACGGATCGACGCCGGGGGATTCAGCTAGCGTACAATAAGATGCACGGGATTACGCCGCAGCCGATCGCGAAAAAGCGATCAAGTAATGCGATTTTGGCATTTTTGGATGTGTCGCGCAAGCTGAATTCTCAGCAGTTGGAGGAGGTTTACGAACAGGTAAACGAGTTATCTTTGGATGAGATTCCTCAGTTGATCGGGCGGTTGGAAGCGCAGATGAAGGCGGCGGCTAAGAAGTTGGAGTTTGAGGAGGCGGGTAAATTGCGCGATCGGATTAAGCATTTGCGGGATAAGCTATTGGGACATTAAGGAAGAGTGGGAGGATATGATGTTCGATCGCATTACCTTCGATCCAAAAATTATGGGAGGAAGAGCTTGCATTCGAGGAATGCGAATTACTGTTTCTTTGGTAGTGAGTTTAGTAGCAAATGGGATGAGTGTACAGGAAATTTTGGCAGCTTATCCTTATTTGGAAGCTGAGGATATTAAAGCTAGTCTCCAGTATGCGGCATTTTTGACGAACGAGCAAATTCGTCCATTTAGCGGGACTCCAGCATGAAATTTTTGGCAGACATGGGTGTGTCTCCTGTAACGGTGCTTGCACTGCGCCAGCAGGGATATAATGCTGTACACTTAAATGAGCAAGGATTGGAGCGTTTGCCCGATTCTGAGATCCTGGAAAAAGCACGCCAAGAGCAACGAATTGTTTTAACTTTTGACCTGGATTTTGGCGAGCTTTTGGCTATCAGTTCTCAATCTCTTCCAAGTGTGATTATTTTTAGACTGCAAACCACTATTCCAGTGTTTGTTAGTGCTAGATTGCTGGCTGTTTTGTCAGAGTGCGGTGAAGATTTGGAAACAGGTGCGATTGTGACAGTGGAAGATAATCGTTATCGAGTACGGCGACTTCCTATTTAGAGTAGGAAAGTGCGATCGTATTCAGCATTTGTGCAATAAACGGTTGGGAGACAGCAATGAGCAAGTTTCAATTATTCGATGCAGTTAATTTAACCGAAGCAGTCGCCCTCGCTGATGGCGAGATTGCACCGCCAGAAACAGCCGGAGCAATTGTTGAGGTTTTCAAGAATGGTGAAGCTTATTTAGTAGAATTATTTGGGGGATGGGTGAAAGCAGAAGTTGGCGGGGATTTTGTTCCTGCAACTGAGGATGAACCGGGCGCATTTATGGAAACGATAGGTGTTGAAACAGTTTATCCGCATCAGTTGCAATTAATAAAATCTGCCGACGAAATGATGGGGATTCGAGAGCATTTACTGTCGGTTTTAAATAATTTACCTGACGAGTTAGTGGCTGAAGTCTGTGATTTTGCGGAGTTTTTGCAGGAAAAACAGCAAAAAGTGCGATCGCCCCAAACACCTGCAAGATAAACTGCTAGGTAATGAAGGGATAATTCAAAAGCCAAACATCGCTTTTAGTCCATTTGCGATCGGCTGATACTCTTCTGCGGTTAAGTCTCCTCGGTAGCCCAAAACACGCTTTATGTCCACAGCACGTATTTGATCCAGCAACACTGTAGAGTCATAGCGTATGTTTCCCATTCCAGCCTGAAGCTGCGGATATAGCGTTGAGTTTCGTGTCGCCCAATCTCCTTGTTGTGTCGTCAAGGGAACGACTATTACCAACGAAAACCGCGTTATCCCTGTGACATTTGGCAAAGCTACAATTACCGCAGGTCGAGTGTTTTCCTGTTCGCGACCGGGGGGAATTTGAGCCGGGAAGTTAACTAGCACCACGGCCCTCACCTGCAAAAAATTAGGTAGCTGACTCACAAATTTTCTCTACCTTTTTATTGCCAATGTCGATCGGATTTGTTTCTTGAATTCGCCATTTAGCATAGGCGATAACTTCTTTAAAGTCTGCTTCTTCAAGTTCTGGATAAGTTTGGCGTATTTCTGCTGTCGAATAGTGAGACGCCATCATTGAGATGATAGTTTCAACAGTTATGGGTAAGTTGCGAATGCAAGGTTTTCCCGCCATGAATTCTGAATCGCAGGTAATTCTAGTAAATGGCTGGATATCTTCTTTACTATTCGTTGCACTTTCATTGTCCAGAATTACTATTCCAACTCCCGGAATAAAACGCACAGGCTTTGTGCCTTCGAGGGGGTCTACATCTCCCCAATCATAGGGGGGAATTTCATTATCGATGAGGTAAAGTTGGCGCCAAGGCGATTTTGCCAATTCTTCTTCGGAAATGTCAGGAAAAAATATTAGCACTTCTGCGATGCCAACTGGAAAACCATTGAGTTTGCTCAAGCCATCTATAATGGCGGCTAGGACGGATAAGTCTAGGTGGCTGAGGTTTTCGGCTTTTTCGATCAGTTGGTATACGGTTTCAGGATTGAGTGTTTCGCCCACTGCTTCGACTAAGTTTTCGGGGGTGAAACCTCGACATTTCAAGTATTCGGCTAGTTGTAAGCGAATTGTACTCATGGGTTTAGTTGAGAAAGATTTTAGGGTGAAGTGCGATCGCCTTTTACCATTTTCCTATTTTTTGGATGGGAAGGGCGATCGTACTTTTTACCAGATTCCTAGCCTTTGGGCTGATTCGCGTTCCAAAGAGTCGGCTTTTGATAAACCATTGTTATCCCAGGAATCTGACTCATACTCCCATCCACGGTTTTTATCTTTCCGATCCTCATCCTCAGAGTGTAAGCGTTCTAAGGTAGTCACTCTGTCTTTAAGTTTTTGCAGATCGCGCTGAATGTCCGATGATGTAAGCTCTTGACTGTTTGGGTGCGACCCATAAACCATACGGGCTATCTCCAAACCATGAGGATGAGCGAGCAGCTTTTCGAGTAGCGATCGCGCGTGATTTTGTGGTATCATTGTTCTAAGTCTGTAAAAAAGAGCAGAATCTTTACAGTGGCCTGATGCATACGAGCGCAGCCACTCTAGGATTCGATATTACGAAAAATAGAAAACATTAGAGCGTCCTCCGACCTGGCAGTTTGAGGGCGTTTTGTTTTCTATTTTAAAACTGTAACACCTTTGAGCTGAATTGGCAAGATTACGTGCAGGAGTCTGTCGCAAAAATAAATGCACGACCGCAAGTCTATTACCTTGTAAGTGATATACCTTTTAGATACTTAAAAAAATAACCTTCTAAATATATAACCTGACTTACGCATCAAGTGCATATTACCTAGACATCAAGTGCATATGTTAACATATGCACTTGATGCACATAGGCTCATGCACATAAAACATATGTCGATCGAAAAAAATCACCAAGATGACGGGGAAGACTGGGATGAGTTGCTAATCGAGAATATTTTTTTGGGAGATGACTTGCCTAAACAGCCCCCCCAGCCCACGGATAAGAATCCCAAAAATGACTCACCCCTGCCGCTTGTCCATTCAGACCTGGACGAGTATGGTCTAGACCCCTACGAGTTCCGGCTCTATGCCCATGTTGTTCGCAGGACAGGAGGAAAACTCCACGGTGAGTGTTTTGCTAAACTGAAGAAAACAGCAGAAATCTGTCATATGAGCGTCAGAAAAGCCCAATATGCCCTAAAAACTCTGTGTGATGCGGGTTTAATACTGAAAGAACAGCGTAGGGGACGTACTGACGTGTACAGACTAACTCCCAAAAGCAACTGGAAGCCAAAAGAAGAACTCAAGCAGATTCGACAGAAAGCCAAAGAGTCTAAAGTTGAGGACTCAGAAGAAGAGTAAAATGCAAACAAGCTAAACCGTGGTACGGGCGGGACACCCGTACATCATCTGCGGTTAAAATATTCATTGACAACAAAAAGTGCGATCGCCTAATCCCAGCGCTGGGATTAGATTTTAAACAAGGTTAAAATATTCATTAACCACAAAAAGACCGATCGCCCAAAACACCACCAAAACCAACTACTTACTTAACACCACAGCATCCGTACTGCTAGCCAAACCCGGACTAATAAACTCCTCCTTCTCTTCCAGCGTGATGTAACCCTTATCTACAGCTAGCTGCATCACTTCCTGAAGAAAACCTCTGAGTACATCTAATACGTGAGTGCGATCGAACTCAAAATGCTTTTCCCAGCAGGAAGTTCCAAACTTGCTCAAAGTACAGCTAATGCGAGCGTCCGTAGGTAGCAACGTAATAATAAACCAACTCTCAGAAAAAGTTATTACTATTTTTTGACCTTGTGATAGCTTAGCAATTTCTTTGGGAAAGTTACTTTCAATCATCATACAAATATCGGGATCTAAAAATACCTCTTTTTGAGCGTCACCTATTTCTATAAAAACTTTATGGTTGTGTTCAAAGCAGAAACATCGCCATCCCATTTCAAAATCAGAAAGCTCCCCTAATGGATCTTCTGGAGGATCTGCCCAGTCTTCTAAGAAACGTTCTGCTAGTTGAAAATTAAATTTATGACTGCTATTCATGGCTGCTACTCCTATTTAATTGTCGCAGACTGACACCCTCAGCTATAGGATAACCACTATTGAGAGTTCCATCAAAATCCCTTTGAATAAAAGCGCGAGTGACGTTTTGAGTTATCCTTAGATCGGGATGGTAAACTCTACCTATAGGACGATGAAAATCAATAATGTATTCTCCTCGATATTTGGGTACTAATTGCTCGGCTACGATCCAATCCTCCGCATTTAGCCATTGTCCTTGGTCATCGTTAGTGCTTGCTGCTCTTCCGATCAATCTGTTGGCTTTCAGTTTAGGCCCATGATGGCGAGCAATATGATCGTAGGCTTTCATTGATTTAGAATTGTTCCACTGCGGTTCGGTTCCGCTACCTGTCCATTCACAACCGCTCCCAACTTCTCTGCTTGAATCTATTATAAACTGTTCGACAATTTCTGCCACTTCTCTATTTTATTGATTTGGACAACATACATGATATTAGAAAAGTGGTAAGTTGGGCGAAGTGAAACGTAGGGTTTGTTACCTCAACCCAACCTCCTAATAAACTTACGGTGTCGGATTCGGATACTTAGCGTGTACCGCATTGATTTCCGCTACGATATCCTTATCCAAATTCACCTCCAAACTACCGATATTTTCCTCCAACTGTTCGAGGCTTGTTGCACCGATAATTGTGCTAGTTACAAACCAGCGCGATCGCACATACGCCAAAGCCATCTGCGCCGGACTGATCCCATGTTTCCCCGCAATCTCAACATACGCTTTCACCGCATCATTCAGATTAGTTTTATCGTAACGCTGACCAAATCCAGCGAATAAAGCCAACCTAGAATTTTCGGGAATTCCATTCAAGTATTTACCCGTTAACAAGCCAAATCCCAAAGGACTGTAAGCCATCAATCCCACATTCTTAAAACGGCAAGTTTCTGCTAAATTTAGGTGAAAAGTCCGATTGCTCAAACTGAAAGCATTCTGAATCGAAACAACTTTCGGCAACCCGTGTTTTTCCGCCAACGTGCAAAACTCGCAAACTCCCCAAGGCGTCTCGTTACTCAAACCCAAATAGCGGATTTTTCCAGCTTTAATTAAGTCAGCAAATACCTCTAACTGTTCCAAAATCGGTACGGTTTCGTGTTCTTGGGCGATGTCGTAATCCGGCGCACCAAATAAGGGCACGTAGCGATCGGGCCAGTGGATCTGATACAGGTCGATGTAGTCAGTTTGCAAGCGCTTCAGGCTGTCATTCAGGGCTTTTTCGACATTTGGGCGATCGATCTGATTTTTCCCTTCCCGAATCCACTTTAATCGAGTGCTTCTGCCCGCCACTTTAGTCGCTATAATGACCTTATCCCGCTGCTGTTTCGCCAACCATTCCCCGATATATTCCTCTGTTTTCCCCTGAGTTTCCGCCTTCCCAGGGACAGGATACATTTCCGCCGTATCGATAAAGTTGATTCCTCTATCGATCGCAAAATCGAGCTGTTCGGCCGCTTCTGCAACGGTGTTCTGCTGGCCATAAGTCATCGTACCCAAACAGATTTCAGATACTGATAAATCGCTGTCGCCGAGTTTTTTGTATTCCATGATTTCGCTTGCTGGAAAATTATCTGATTCTATATTACAGAAAAACCTTGATTTAATTGACAACTCCATAAAAGTGCGCGATGCTTTCTCCTCTCTTCCTCTTTTCCTCTGCGCTCTCTGCGCCCTCTGCGGTAAAAAAAATTAAAATATATCCGCACCTAAATGTTAATATAAATAATTCGTATTCCTCTGATGTATGAGTAGTCGCCCACCAAAAGTTCCATTTGTCAACCTCTCCCTGCAACACCAACCAATCCAATCTCAAATAACAGAAACAATTGGAAAAATTATCGAGCAAGGAGATTTTATTTTAGGTCAAGCACTCGCCGAATTTGAAACAGCATTTGCAGCAGCTTCAGGAGTAAAATACGGCGTAGGAGTGGCTTGCGGAACAGATGCGATCGCTCTGGGACTCCAAGCTTGCGGCATTAATCCGGGCGACGAAATTATCATACCCGCTAACACTTTTATCGCCACCGCGATCGCCGTCCTCGAAGCCAAAGCTATACCTATTCTTGTAGATTGTGACCCGGAAACGGCCTTGATTGACCTCACAGCAGCCGAAACAGCAGTTACCTCGAAAACTAAAGCAATTATCCCCGTACACCTCTACGGTCAAATGGTATCGCCTCGGCAGCTTTTAGATTTTGCGAAGCGCCACGATTTAATCATATTTGAAGATGCCGCCCAAGCGCACTTAGCCCACAGAGAAGGATACCGCGCGGGTTCCATTGGAAAAGCAGCAGCATTCAGCTTTTATCCCAGCAAAAACCTCGGTTCTTTTGGCGACGGCGGGATGTTAATTACTAACGATGCAGAGCTCGCAGACAAAATGCGAACTCTCCGCAATTACGGAGCACCCAGCAAATATTTGCACACAGAAATTGGCAGCAACAGCCGCCTCGACAATTTGCAAGCCGCCGTGCTCAATGTTAAATTGCCTTACTTAGAAAAATGGAATCGCGATCGCACCGACGCTGCTCAACACTACAATACTTTACTAGCACCATTGAAACACAAAGGCATTGTACCGATCGCCAACCACAGCAGCAGCGGTCACATTTATCACCTCTATGTTATCCAAATTACTGAGAAAAGCTCGTTAGCGAAGCCCTCGAAGAGGATCGACCGCAACACCCTTCAGGAAAAACTCGCTCAACACGGCATTCAAACAGGTATACACTATCCCATACCTTGTCACCTGCAACCCGCCTACCAAAACTTAGGCAATCCGGGCGACTTTCCCCACGCAGAAACCCTGTGCCAACAAATTTTATCATTGCCAATGTATCCCGGATTGAGCAATACTCAGATCGAGCAAGTTGTTCGGGCGATCGTACTATCATTGAATTGCTAATTGTTCATCAAACTAATGCTGCAGGTGCTTCAAGCAGTAGGGTGCGGTTCTCAAAGCGTTTTTGTGGCGAATTAACAAATCTTTAACTGACAGTTCAAAACCCCAAAGCGTTGCGAATCCAGCGCGGCAATCTTAAAACTTCTCAAACCATGCACATCCAGCGCAAAATTCGCATTGTTTTCAAGCGATACCTCCTGGGAGAAAGTATCACGGTGCTCCTAGTGCTGCTGTACGCCCCCCTGCTAGTACATTGGTACGACGGCTGGTTGAACAAAAGCATCAGCCTCGAACACGAATATTTCAGCCACGGACTAATTGGTTTGCCCTACGCAGCTTATATTGCTTGGACGAACCGAAAGTGCTGGCGCAGCTTGCCCAACTCACCGCATCCTTTGGGAGGCTTTTTGCTGGTACTAGCCACGCTTTTTTATCTGAGTCGCTTGAGCGATTTAGTAAATTTATCCCTGCCCGTAATGCTGGCCAGCATTTGCTTATCTTTAAAAGGAATTCCCGGCTTACAATTGCAGGCGATGCCGCTTTTCTTCGTATTTCTGGCCTCGCCCAACCACATTCCTTACCTCATAGAACCCTACGCCTTGCCGTTGCAGCAATTCATTGCTGAAGCATCAGGCTGGATATTAATTAAGGTTGGTATCAACGTGAGAGTGGAAGAAATTTATCTGTACGTGAACGAGCGCATTGTAGAAGTTGCTCCACACTGTGCAGGCTTAAAAATGCTGTTTACCAGTCTTTATGTCAGCTTAATTCTGCTGGATTGGACGGGAGTTTGGAACTCTCGAAAAAAAAGCCTTTTGTTTTTAGTGAGTACATCCATTATTAGCATCACTTCCAACATTTTTCGCAATACTTTGCTAACTTACTTTCACGGAACCGACAGAGAGGCGCTTTTTACTTGGCTACACGCCGGATGGGGCGGAGATTTGTATTCTGCTTGTATACTAGGGTTATTGGTACTTGTCCTCAACGGGATGGAAAAGTATTTCCCAAGTCAGTCTGGCAATTAATGAAACAGATGATTTCAGCACAGAAACTACTGCGGCGGTATCAATTATCTAAAATTATGGTACTGGTGTTTTTGCTGGTATTGGTTGGGGCAGTAGCAATTCCCGGCTACGCGACGGGAAGGTGGCCTTGGACAAACCCGCCAACCCTTGCCAACCTCAAGCAATTAAGAAGTTTGCGCCAAAACGGGATAAAAATTCCTGGGTGGCAGGTTATAGCCGTTCAGAATAACGTCCAAATTGGCGCTCACAGATGGTTAGTTCAAGAAATTAAAAATGATCGAACAATTGCCCTTTTATTGCTGTTGCCTCAAAATTACGCCAAAAATCAGCCCCAAGTGGAATGGCTAGATATCGATGGATTTCACCGGTGGCAAACCGATTCTCATCGCACTTTGAGGTTTACAGTTAAATTAGCACCAATACCCGGCCAGCCACCGCCTAATGTCGAGGCGAGGTTTTTCCGAAGCTGGACTCCCCAACAAACTTTTGCTGTCGTGCAGTGGTACGCTTGGCCTAACGGGGGTTCTCCAGCAACCAGTCGCTGGTTTTGGGAAGACAGCATTGCTAGACTGTGGAACCGCCGCGCCTCTTGGGTTGCTGTCAGTATCATCCTTCCCATTCAACCGCAGGGCGACATTAAGATAGCTCAACCATTGCTGGAATCTCTCGGTGAAAGTGTCCAGGCTAAATTAATTACAGAAACTTTTCGCTTTCAGTAAGCAGGTAGGTGCAAATAAATCGGCCTAGGGGGTGGGCGGCTTTTGCCAAAATCAACTGCTTCCTAGTAAATATCCGGATTCAACTCGCCCCTAAAATATCTTATTGTTTTTTATCGTCGCTCTATTTAAATGAAACTTACAAATCAGGTCATTATTCAAAATAATACTTTTTTAAATCCTCTGAAAATGCGGGGAAAATCCACTATTAAAAATCGCCTCGCTCTTTCCTTGGCAGGCCTGCATTCAACGGCTTGGACTCTATCTTTTGCTGCTGTATTCTGGGGTTTTAATAGCAAAAATTTTTCGGAAACGGCTTTAGCTCAATCTGTTGTTCCTGGTTCCGAGCGACTTGTGGCGCCACCGCCATTGCCTGTACCGCCACCGCCGCCTGCTAATTTCAACCGGGATATTAACCCAGCTTTTCGGAATCGGCCCTACCGCCTGGGCCCGGGAGACCAGATTTCTGTTCAAGTTCAGCGCTTCCCTGAGCTAGGTTTTACAGGTGCAATCAGCCCTGAAGGGGTAATTGTACTGCCACTAATCGGAACAGTAAATGTGCGCGGTCTTACCGTCGAAGAATCACAGCAGCGCCTCCGGGAGCGCTTTGGCCAATTTATCAAAAATCCTCAAGTCTCGGCTGCTTTGCTGGTTCAGCGCCCCGTAGTGGTGACGGTGACGGGGGAGGTGGCCAGACCGGGTTTTTATCCGCTGCAAACCCCCCAGCTTCCTGCAGCTCTGGCGGCGGCTGCTGGGACTACTCCTACGGCCCAACTGCGGGGGGTGCGGGTGCGGCGGACTCTGCCTTCCGGTGCTGTCGCGGAGCAAGTTGTTGATATTTTGACACCGTTGCAAACTGGTATTGCTCCACCGGATTTGCGTTTGGAAGATGGAGATGCGATCGTCGTACCGTATAAACAGGTTACGCCCGATCGCAAATCCGATCAAGATTTAGCATCCAGGTACAGCCTCGCTGCTGCTGCTGTCCCCGTCCAAATCACTGTCACCGGAGAAGTCAGCAAACCTGGTTTTTACACGCTTCCGGCGGGTTCTGGTCGAATTTCGGCTGCTTTGGTGCTTGCGGGGGGAGTCACGGGAAAAGCCGATTTGCGGGAGGTGCGAGTGCGGCGGACGCTGATGGACGGCTCCTCGGTGGAGGAACCAATCGACCTCTACACTCCCCTAGCAAACGGTAACGATTTGTTCGATTTTCCTTTGGCATCGGGAGATGTGATTGTCATCCCGGAATTGGACGCTAGTACGAAAAACCTAGACTACGATAAAGCTCTGGTGGCGCGGTCTACTCTGATTAAGCCCAGGATCTACGTTCGAGTTTTGAGTTACGCTAGTGGTGGTTTGACCTCGTTCTACGTTGAAAATGGCAGCAGGTTTTTGGATGCTCTCAACAACTTGCCTGTTAATCTTGCTGACTTGCGGAAAATAGCCCTGATTCGGTTCGACGAAAAGCAAGGTAGAACAATCAACCGTTCGATAGATGCTAAAGCTGCTTTGGAGGGCAATGTTTCTCAGAACCCGATGCTCGAAGATAATGATGTGATTGTGATTGGTAGGAATTTGGTAGAGCGCATTGGTTATGTACTCAACACTTTTACTCGACCATTTCGCGATACTTTGGGATTTATTCTGTTCTTTGAGCAGTTGAGAAATGGGGTAACAGATTTGTTCGGCCCGTCACGTAATGATAGGTAGTCATACTATTTTCGATTTTTGATTTTCGATTTTCGATTTGAGATGGGGAATGACTTATGCGATATGGGTTTTAATCACAGACCGAAAGTTCTAAGGTTTTTGGGGGATTTGTAGAATTAGTCCGCAATCATTAGTTATCGTTAACAATCTAAAATCTAAAATCTAAAATCTAAAATCGTCATGACTTTATCCGTTGTTAAACGTTATTTAATTGCTTTCGACCAATACAAGTGGGTGGGACTGGCTACTCTCGCGGTGACTGTGGGCGTGTCGGGAGTAGTAGCCCTGCAGCCAAAGCCTGCGCCAGTTTACGTTGCAATAGGTACGCTGGCCTACGACAGACCGAGCGTGATTTTTTCATCTACTACTACTAAAATTCAACAGGAAGGACAAGAAATAACTAAAGATATGCTGCTGAATAAAATGGTGGTTGAACCAGCAGCAAAAAAACTCATAAAAGCAGAAAAAAAAATCAGCCAAAAAGAAGAGGGAACAGAAATAGAAGTTTTGACGGACAAGCTGGTAAAAGACGTGCAGATCAAGATGCCCAGTAAGAATAATGACCCCAGCGCTTTGATTCAAGTATTGTACAAAAATGGCGATCGCCAAAAAGCAGAAGCGGTAGTAAAGACGCTGATGTACGAAATGGTGGAACACAGCAAAAGTATTAATACTTCTAGACTGCGTGACACGATCGCCCAAATTAACAAGCGTTTGCCGAAAGTAACGCAGGAACTCAGAGACACGGAAGCAAAACTTGAAGCCTACGAAAAACGAGAAGGAACTTCAATTTTAGCAGCTCAGAGCGGTGCTTTGCCGCTAGCGATTACCAGCAGCCAACAGCAGCAGCGGCAACTCCGCGTGCAGTTGGGAGGAATTGAAGCTCAAATTAATAGTTTGCAGGATCGCTTGGGATTGAATGTGGAGCAAGCTTACGTCGCTCAAGCACTCTCTGCCGATCCAATTATTGCCCAACTGCGAGTGCAATTGTTTTCGATCGAATCTCAGCTCAAAATTCTCCGCAGCGACTTGCAGGAGGAACACCCGAAAATTGTAGAATTGCTCAAACAAAAACAAGCTTTTGAGCAGCAGTTGCAGCAGAGGCAATCTGAGGTACTCGGCGGTAACGGGGTGGCGGCCCCGCTCAGAAGTGCTGATCGAATTCGGGTAGACTCTTCTTTAGATCCGGCCAGACAGCAGTTAGCTCAAACTTTGATTGCTTTGCAAACGCAGCGGGATACGGTGCAACAGCAACTCCAAGGAATCGAGAAAACTGAACAGCTATTGCGTCGGGAACACGCGACAATCCCCAACAAGCAGTTAGAACAAGCGCGGTTAGCCCAGCAAGTGGGGTTCAAAAAAGCTCTCTACGACAAGATGCAGTCGGCTTTGGTAGATGCTGAGGCGGCGGTAGTTGAGACAACGGGGAGTTTGAGAATAGCCCAATTGCCCCAAACTGATGACGTTGAGTCAAACAAGAGAGGTTTGCCCGTGATGCTGGCGGTGGGCGGCTTTGTGGGATTCCTGCTGGGCGGGGGCTTGATATTTTTGTTGGGGATGCTCAACGGCAAGTTTTATAGTTGGGAAGAAGTGCGGGCGGCATTGGTGGAAAAAGAAGTGCCGATACTGGGAGTTTTGCCTGAAGTGACGGTGTTTGATTCTTACGGCGATGAAATAATGCCACTCGCCTTGGAGGCAAATTCTCCCTATTTGGAATTTTACGAGCGGTTGCGTACTAATTTGCGCCGGATCGGGAACAAACCGGTGAAGGTGGTGTTGCTGACTTCGGCGGCGCCTTTGGAGGGGAAAAGTTTTAGTGCTTACAATTTGGCAATTGCATCGGCTCGATCGGGTAAACGGACTTTGTTAATTGAAGCAGATTTGCGATCGCCTTCTAACGTTGAATCTTTGAAAATTTCTGCTGATCCTCTGGCGACTGTGGAACCTTTGCACTATTACGGCAATATTAGCGAGTGCGTTCTTTTGGTTCCAGAGGTAGAGAACCTATACGTCGTGCCGAGTCCCGGCTTTTTGCGACAGGCCTCCGCCGTACTAGAATCAAGCGAAATGCGGAGATTGTTTGAGGATGTTCGCAACCGCTTTGATTTTGTGGTTGTGGATTCTCCGGCTTTGAGCGAGTGCAACGACGCGCTGACGCTGGAACCGTACACGGATGGTATGATTTTGGTGGCGCGGCCTGGTTACACTTTGTCTAGTATGTTGTCTGAGGCTGCAGATCAGTTGCTGGAATCTGAGGATGAGGATTCGCATAAATCTGGGCCGCGGCTGTTGGGAGCTATTATTAACGGTGCTGATATTCCGGTGAAGTTCCGCAATGATATTGATATTGATGAATTGGAGTGGCCTTTGAGTGCGATCGGCGATCGGGCGATCGAAGTGCGATCGAGGCAATTACCGCAGCACTCAAAGCCTAACAATAAGGCTATTAATAGTAAATTGAGATAATTGATCTGGCTTGATTCTTGTAAAGCAATCCTCACGCAAATGTGAATGTTTTGTAGGCTGCGACATAAGCAGCTTAAGCCGAAAGCACCGTTAACAGCCCGTCGATTTGAGATTTGAGATTGATATCAATTCCGGTGGCATTTGGAATGATTAAACCGCAGAGAACACAGAGAACACAGAGTCAGAGAACAGAGAGATGAATAATTCGTATGCTACCGAATTTGACATTAAAAATTGACTCCACAGATTCATCTGGGAGGGTAAACATTAATCTAAAATTTTTCGCTTGTCAACAGTCAACAGTCAACAGTCAATCGATTTTAGATTTTAGATTTTAGATTTTAGAGGCGACCCCACGGATAAATGCGGGGGCTTGAGGATTTTAGATTTTAGATTTTGGATTGATTCCACGGATCAATCACGTGGCGGGTACCACCTTTGAAATTCGCTTGTCAACAGTCAACAGTCATTACTTGAAAATGTGTCATCGTCCTATTGATTGGATTCCGGGCGTTTGGAGTGTTTTTTCTGGATAAACTGTTCCAAATCGGCGATCGCATCTTCAAAATCCGACAAATTAATTTTCGCAGGTCTAGTCTTCTTCGGCAAACTCGAAGACTGACTCGAAGGCTTAGCCGGAGGCGGTGGAGATTTAGGTTGTGCAGCTTGAGTGCTGTTCGATTCTATAGAATCGAACAATTCATCCAGGGACTCAAAAAATGATTGAGCCGAGGCCCGGCGTAAATCTTTCTGGTCGTCGTCATCCGTCATAAGCCACTCCATAGGGTCTAAAATTTGGCAACAAAGTCTGTCCGCCCCGGCGCGTGCAGATATTAGACATGAAAACCGACTAAAACAAGCAGGAGGACAGAATTTAACCGGGCGATGGGAATGCCTGTGGCTGAACTTGCTGCCCCATATAAAACCTGCCGCGGGCATTGTCAGCCTTCAAACTATATTTAACTCTACACCCGCCTACTGAGTGATTTGAGACTTGGTGCAGACCCAGCTCAAAATCCTTGACCCTGAAAAAATCTCAGTTATGGCTCTTTCGTTGTCTAATTAACCCTAGTCTAGTCGAGAATAAGGAGACAGGACTTATGCAACTATTACCGCTGTTCAAGGGTTGCGATGGGAACGCGCCAGCTCGAAAGGACGGAAATACGGTGTTTTTTGCTTGAGTCCTAAGATTTCAAAGGCATTAGGAGATTTTAAGGTGACTCAGGGATTTGATTACGATTTAGCAATTATCGGCGCTGGCGTGGGCGGACACGGCGCGGCCATACACGCGGTTAGCTGCGGGCTGAAAGTGGCAATTATCGAAGCAGGGGACATGGGGGGGACTTGCGTCAACCGCGGCTGCATTCCCTCGAAGGCGCTCTTGGCGGCTTCCGGGCGCGTGCGAGATTTGCGGAATGCCCACCACCTGAAGACTTTGGGCATTCAGTTGGGGAGTGTGGATTTCGATCGCGGGGCGATCGCCAATCACGCTAATACTATTGTTAGCAAACTTCGCGGCGACTTGACTAACAGCCTCAAACGTTTGAACGTCGATGTCATCCAAGGTTGGGGCAAAATTGCCAGTGCTCAAAAAATTACCGTCGAAACCGATAAAGGCGAGAAAACTATTACCGCCAAGGATATTATTCTCGCTCCCGGTTCGGTTCCCTTCGTCCCCCCTGGGATAGAAATTGACGGCAAAACAGTATTTACCAGCGATGATGCTGTCAGGTTGGAATCGCTGCCGAAGTGGATCGCAATTATTGGCAGCGGTTATATCGGTTTGGAGTTTTCGGATATTTACACGGCCCTAGGCTGCGAAATTACGATGATTGAAGCTCTAGATCAATTGATGCCGACTTTTGACCCGGATATTGCAAAGTTGGCAGAACGAGTCTTAATTGCACCCCGCGATATTGAAACAAAAGTAGGTGTTTTGGCGAAGAAGATTACTCCGGGTTCGCCGGTGATTATTGAATTAGCTGATTTCAAAACTAAGGAAGTTGTCGAAGTTTTGGAAGTAGATGCTTGTTTGGTAGCAACTGGCCGAGTTCCGGTGAGCAAGAATTTGGGGTTAGAAACTGTTGGGGTGGAAACCATGCGCGGTTATATCCCAGTTAACGATAAGATGCAGGTTTTGGCGGCGGGAGAACCGGTGCAAAATTTGTGGGCGATCGGCGATGTTAATGGCAAGATGATGTTAGCGCATTCTGCGTCTGCTCAGGGAATTGCCGCAGTAGAAAATATTTGTGGCCGTGCCCGCGAAGTTGACTATTTGAGTATCCCGGCGGCGGCTTTTACTCACCCAGAAATTAGCTATGTGGGGATGACTGAACCTGCGGCCAAAGAGTTAGGAAAAACTGAAGGGTTTGAGGTCGGTTCTGTCAAGAGTTATTTTAAGGGAAATTCTAAGGCTATTGCTGAAGGTGAAACCGACGGTATGGCTAAGGTGATTTACCGGAAAGATACTGGGGAGTTGTTGGGAGTTCACATTTTCGGTTTGCACGCTGCGGATTTGATTCAGGAGGCGGCAAATGCGATCGCCCAGCGCGATTCTGTGAACACTTTAGCATTCCGAGTGCACACTCACCCGACGCTTTCGGAAGTGTTGGATGAGGCCTTTAAACGGGCGGCTGGAGCGGGTAGTCATTAATCTGTAGGGGCGGTGTCTCGATTAGTGTCAACTTAAGTCTAAACCCTTGAGAAAACTCGTTTGCATTCCAGTCTAGATCCCCCTAAATTCCCCTTAAGAAGGGGGACTTTGAAATCCATTTCACCCCTTTTTAAAAGGGGCTTGAATGCTCTTGTCCCCCCCTTGTTAAGGGGGGCTAGGGGGGATCGAAAGCCTATCGGAGCAACAAAAGACTGGTACTATGTTTGACGTGTTTGTTGACACCAATGTGCGATCGTGGCCGCCCGTTTTTGAGAATTGTGTTTAAATGGAACTGAATCAACGCAAAGAATTATTTAGCAAAGCTTATGTCCGTGCTGTGGCGGCAGTCGCCGGCTGTTCTGTAGATCAACCTGAGAATGATTATGATAGCGTGGATCTCTGTATCAAGGCGATCGGCAGCGATCCAATGCAACCGCACCGCCTCGAATTGCAGTTAAAATGTACTTCAAGAGATGTACTCGATGCTGAATCTGTGCGATATCCGCTCAATGTCAAAAATTACAACGACTTGAGAGTCACTGCCTTTATTCCCCGCCTGCTGGTTGTCGTTTTAGTACCGGAAAATATAGGGGAATGGATACAACAGTCAGAACAGGAAATGTTGCTTAGACATTGTGCCTATTGGGTATCGCTGAGGGGAATGCCTGAAACTAGAAATATAAATCGCATTACTGTTGAATTGCCCCGCCGGAATCACTTTACTCCACAGGCTCTTGAGTCAATTATGCAGCGTATTAGCAAAGGAGGTTTCCCATGAAAGTAACAGTACGGGATTTGGAAGTTTTCAAAAGTTTAGATGTGAATGTAATTATAGCATATTTACAAAAAAATGGCTGGCACGAACACAGCCGAATTTACGACAATAAAGGAGCGATTTGGGTGAAGAAAAATGATGCAGGAGATGTGTTTGATATCGGGCTACCTTTGACAAGGGAGTTTGCGGATTATCCAGCTCGGATGGGAGATGCTATCAAGACGCTGGAAGTGTCAGAAAATAGTTCTCAATTAGAGATTTTAAGCGATTTAATTACTTCGTTAGACAATACTGAGATTCAGGGATTTGTTGTGAAAGTCGATCGCGAAGATGGGGCGGAAATCGCTAAGGTGGTGATGATGGGGTTTGTGGTGAACAAGCTGCGGAAAATCTATCTTGAGATCGAAGAAATTGATTGTAATTTAGCACTGAAAGCTTATCAGGAGAGAATTCCTGTCACTTGCACGGGTGATTTGCTCAAAGTAGGTGGATATTTTGCGATGAAAAATCTGCACGATTTTGCTTTGATGGCAGAGGAAGCTAAAAAAGATGAAAGTGCGTGAAGCGTAGCTATCCCGTAGGGAATTGCGCGTATTTAAGGTGGCGGTAGAGTGCAGATCGTAAAGCTATTCCCTCTTTGCGAATGTTCCTGAATAAAGGCTCGTTGTAATGTATTAATCGCTTTTCGTCCATAAACAGAAAGCTAATCACTTCATCATTTTGGAGCGACAAATCGGCTCGAATGTGGCTGATTCTTTTAATTTCTTCGCCTGGGTTTACTTGCCCTTTGAGGACTAAAATATCAATGTCAGAGTCTGGGCGTGCATCGCCTCTGGCTTGGGAACCGTAGAGTACCATTTTGGTGAGGCGATCGCCGTAGAGTTGCTCGAAGTGCGATCGAAGTTGCATCAGTATGTTTTTAAGTTTATCGTTAATGCTCATATTTGTGATAAATGATTGGAGGGCGCACTTTAGGCAGAATGCTGCAACTCTGGCTGAATTTTGGCAACAATAAAAGGGGATTCGAGATCGATCGACCAGTTTTCATCAATAACTTTTAGATTGGCATCTAAAATCAGAGTCAGTTCGCCAATTTCATCATCGCCATCATCGCTAACCAGGTTGTTTTCAACCGCAGATAGATCGGCTTTGAGTAAAAATTTAAGTTTAATCCAGTGAGAAGTGGGATGGTTGTTGATGATATTTGTGCCGATCGATCGGCTGATTAACTCAGCATAGATTGGATGAATGAAAGCTATTTCTTCATAAAACTTATTGCTATCCCAATAACCGCGTATTTTGTAATTGCAGGATTCTAGATGTTTCTCGATGAGGTGATTTAGGGCGATCGGTGCTAATAGTTTAGCAAGTTCATCCCAAATTTGGGGATTTGTCAAAGTTAGTGCATTCATCAGCTTACACTATGACTCTTTTTTAAACTCTTTCCCAAAACCTAACTGTTTTATCCTTACTACCGCTTGCTAGTATTTTACCATCAGGACTAAAAGCAACTGATGTCACTGCTGCTCTATGTTCTTGAAGCACAGACACGGATGTCATAGTCTCAACATCCCAAATTTTAATATAACCGTACTCATCTCCACTAGCAATTAATTTACCATCAGGGCTAAAAGCAACTGTTCTGACTCTACTTGAGTGTTTTCCACTCTTTAATTCTTCAGCCTTAGAGACATCCCAAAGTTTGATACTATAGTCATCGCCACCGCTGACAAGTATTTTACCATCAGGACTAAAAGCTAATGAATTAATAGGTAATCTATTATACGAACCCTGCGCTGGAAAACTTTTAATCTTTATTCCACTTTTCCAATTCCAAGACTGAATCCTTCCCTCACCATCCCCAATGACAAAAATAGAGCTATATTTGTCTGGGCTAACAGCTATAGCCCTAATTTCATTTGCCAAATTATCAATTAGTTCGCCTCTTTTACCACCTGTTTTAACATCCCAGAAAAAAATTCTTTTATCTTGACTGCCACTAATCAGTATTTCGCTATCTGGAGTAAAAGCTACGGGTATAATTCTACTGAACTCAATATTTTTATGTCCATAAATTTCTTGATGCTCTTTTTTTTCCTCAATATTCCATAATTTTATGACATGGTTTCCGAATTTTTTAATAATTCTACTAGCCATATACTGACCATTAGGACTAATGGCAATAGGATTAGGATAAAAGCCAATAATATCTTCCTTGGCAAAACAAGTATTTTGGTTGGTCTCGAAATTGCTGATAATAATTGTTTGTTGGTGTTCGTATCTAATCGCAATAGAATTACCTTTAGGTAAAAATGTCACTGCTGTAACTTCACCATCAAAGTAATTAGGCCTTTGGCTTCTCCATTCTTGACTTTTACTGCTTTTTTTCTGCGGATCTACCACTGGAGAAACTGGTACTTGAGATCGGTCTGCTATCTTGGTTGGCTGAGGCTCAGGGGTTGGCGGAGGCTGAGGGATATCAACACCATAAGGCTTTAGTTTCTCATATTGTAGGCAAGATTCAGAACTATCTTGTGGTAAGCTAAAACATACTGAAGCTGTAGCAGGTTGAGAACTGGTATATTCCCAAAATTCACGGTAAGGTTGAATAATCATTCCGTGAGCCCTTTCTATAGTATCTTTGGTAACTATCACATCTGGCATTAATCCCTTAATAACAATTCCTTCAAGTAAAAGAATCTCTCTGCCAAATGAATCTTTTAAAGCTCCACTTCCTTCTATTCCCATATCTTCAAAAGTGGTTTCAATCACTCGAAATACTATGGTTAATTTCCCGGATTTAGATTTATGTATTTCTCGGTAGAAAGCCTCATTTTCTCCTGTCAGCCCCCCACCTGCTGTGTAGGCAAGAATACTGGCATCACCAATTTCACACAAAAAGTCAGGGGCGACTATTGTTCTATACTCAACGTAGCGATTAGCGCTAACTAAAAAAGGCCAACAATCTAAACTTTTCATAAATGTCTTACGAAGATAGATCGGAATCGGGGAAACTTATATAAAGTTGGTTTTGGATCAAGATAAAGCTGTTGACAACAGATGCTAAGGCGCTTTTTTCATCGCCTATTTTATTCAATGCTTCAGCTTTTTGCTGACGCAATTCCTCACTTCTTTTCGCCGCTTCTTTTGTTTTTTGTTCGGCAGAGCCTGCCCAATTTTTAATCCCAGGAAGACCTCTTAACCATTCTGGCAAATTTTGACTGAATTTTTCCGTACCAGAAAGGTCTGCTTCAACTTTAGTCGATTGCTTACGTTCTTCAGATGCTCTTTTATCAAGTTCTTGTTGCTTATTCTGGATCAGATCCGGTAAAACACAAGCTAGGGGAACTTCCACTTGAAATGGTTTAGGCAGTTTTCCTGGTATTTTTTCCATACCGCCACCAGGTACAGGTTTAGCGAAACCTTGCCCAACCGAACTAACAGGAATCAATCTGGTTGGAGAGTTATCTTGTTTACGGGTTGTAACTAGATTCTGAAATGCCTCACTAGATTCTAATAATTTCTCTCGTACTTGTTTCAAAGAATATCCACTACTTTCAACAATATCCCACTTGCTAATAACAAAATGAACGGGTTTTGCAATACCTTTAGTCATTATGTCAAGCATATTCTTAAACTCATTAATAACCCATACTACTCCTTCTGCTTCTTGACGCATCAACGCACAAATTTTAGATCCGTCTAACAATCCAAGTAGAATCTCAGCACTTTCTATCTTTCGATTAAAATCAGAGTCGTCTTCCATTTGTTCCTCAGTAATTCTACCGCCTGCGTAATCGAGATAGACAAACTCGCAAGCAGAGTATTTAGTCCTATTTCTATTGATGGAGCAGGTAAAAACCCATTCTGAGACTTCCTCGGGAACCGTCCCCGCAGGCCATTTTGTTTCTGTAGCGACTTCGGTGTATATTCTATTCAGTTTCTTGCGCTTTTCACCATCAGTCTCTAGAAAAAATCCCCATTCCCCTTGACTGGACAACTTCTGAAACATACTTCCCAAATATACTGTCTTGCCAGCACCACGCGGCCCCAGCATGATAACTCGATAACTGTACATGGATTTTAGTACCTAATAAGTTTATTTGCGGATAGCTCTTGTTTTTAGCCGAGCTCATATATTTAAATAAGTGTAATTAAAGATTTTGGATGTAGCCATTGAATTTAATGGGTAATTTGTAAATTGGTGAATTTGGGATTTAATGGGAGTTAATAGGAAAAAGTGGCATTTAGTTCCTCAATTGTCAAAAGTGTGGTAAAGTGGTGCTGTGTTAGACCCAAATATGGCAGCACCTAAACTTATGGAGCTTGAAGAATCTGTAAAATGGATCGATGACGAGATATTTGCTAAAACTGGAAAACGTCTTGACTCTCTTCAAATATCTATATTAGAAGCTACTTCTCAAGGTAAAAAGTATCCAGAAATAGCAGAAGAATATAAATTTAGTAACGATCATGTCAGAAAAGCTGCTTGGAAGTTATGGAAGCTGCTGTCAGAGGTTTTAGGAGAAACTGTTAGTCAATCTAATTTTAGAGGGCTGTTGCAGCGAGGGGTATTTTCCAATAGTAATATTAATAATATAGTCAATAGTAAGAATAGCAAAATTAATGTTTGTAGCGATCGATGTCATTCACCGTTAACAGAAGAGCGATCGCCCGCATCTCCCCCAAACCTCCAACAAACCCCAACTCAATCCCACCTAGACTTAAGCGACGCACCCAAAATCTTCACCTTTTACGATCGCACATCCGAACTCACCACCCTCAAACAGTGGATTCTACAAGAAAACACCCGTCTACTCGCCATACTAGGCATAGTCGGCATTGGCAAAACCGCACTCGCCGTACACCTAGTAGAACAAATCAAACATGAATTTGATTTCATCATCTGGCGAAGTCTCGCCACATCTCCACCCCTGTCAATACTTCAAACAAATATAATTCAATTCTTCTGTAGGGGCGGCGCCCCCGTGCCCGCCCCCTTCCCAGAACAAGGGGCAACCACGGGGGGTTTGCCCCTACTGGACTACTTGCAAAAATACCGCTGTCTGCTGATACTCGATGACGTACAAATGGTAAATAGCAGCGGACAACTCGCTGGTAATTACCAACCTGGATATGAAGATTACGGCACACTCTTCAGACAGGTAGGAGAATTATCTCACAATAGTTGTTTAGTGTTGCTCAGTTCGGAAAAGCCTAGAGAAATAGCCGCATTAGAAGGCAAAAACCAGCCGATTCGCTCATTACAACTGAATGGTTTAGGTGCAGCAGCGGGGGAAATTCTCAGAGAAAAAGGTTTAACTGAAGATGCCAAATTGTCAGAACTAATTGAACAATACAGAGGCAATCCCTTGTGGTTAAAAATAGTTGCTACAATGATTCAAGATTTGTTTAACGGCAGCCTATCGGAATTTTTGTCGGACGATCCACTATTTTTAGGTGATCTAGAATCTTTACTGCATCAGCCATTTAATCGCTTATCAGAGTCAGAAAAACAGGTAATGTCATGGCTAGCGAGTGCAACCGCGCCAGTTTCCATCTCAAAAGTGCCAGAGAATCTGCAATTATCTCGATCGCACTTTTTGAAAGTGATGCAATCCTTGGGACGGCGTTCATTAGTTGAAAAAATCCCGGAGGGCGATCGCACATTTTTCAGCCTTTGCCCGATACTAAAAGAGTATGTCAAAACCAACTATTCCCGCCCCAACGGTGAGTAATAAAAAATTATATTGTCGTCAAGTGAACTATCTTGAACTTAGAAATGTGCGATCGACCTTTTGGTAAAATTTGGGAAGGCGCGATCGACATTTGTTTATTGAATTGACTTTTCAGTCCTCTTTTAGAGGACTTTCGCTATGAGACGGGGGTTTTCAACCCCCGGCGGACTTGCGGGTTAGCGAAGGGATTTTAGCCGCAAAATGTGCGATTCCCTACAGGATAGCTACGCTTCACGCACTTTATAAACAATCTTTTATAAGGGAATCCAATCCAATTTATCAATCCATTCTTCAGCTTCCGAAGTCTCCCAAACTATCACAATTTCTTCTGCCCATCTGCCTAAACTTGCACTTGGACGCACCCAAAACAGTCCCCAAATTTGTCCTCCCGTTGCCCAATATTCCTCCAAATGTCCAGGAATACTTTTGCGGTTATCCGTTACCAATAGCCTTTGCGATGATTCCAAATAGCTGATGATTGCTGGATCGAGGGTTCCTAATGGCGGTGCATTTGCGTCGCCCACCCGCAAAATATCTATCTCCGGCTGGAGTTTTAAAACAGCACTTTTAAGCTTAGGCGGCAAATTTTCATCCAGTAAAAAACGAATTTTCACTTGAGTAGAAGTAACTCCTGTTCTCGCTGTGCTTTGATTGCTCTTACACGCTTTACTACATCAGAAGGTTCCTTAGCCAACCATTCCTGATAGCGTTCTTCCCGCCACTTCGCCAGCCGCAACATATAAGCATCCATCTGCCTCCGATTTTGCAGATAATAGGTTAGCGTCGCGTAAATTTTTTCTAAATTCAAACTTGGTAATTCTTCCAGAATTTGGTCTGGCGAATATCCATCCAAGTAATATTTAATTACATCGTCAATGCCGATCCGATGTCCTTTGATGCGGATGTCATCGGGGTCGAGAAATTCAAAATAGTCTTCTAGTTGCATCGGTTTATCTCCGAATACTTAGTTAATCGCATTTTATCATAAATTGAAAAGGGCGATCGACCTTATATAATAGAAACTTGTTACGATCGCCCTTTATCCCCCTATCATGCTCCCAATCCGCCGTCGTCCCCCCAGCACATCCGTCTCCGTACTCTACTTAGGCCGATCGCACAGCAGCAGATTCAGCAACAATTTCTTCATCTTTCTCACTCAAACCAGTTCCAAATTCAGTGTACTGCCGCACTTGAGGATGCCTAAAACCGAGTACAATATCTTCTTTAGGAACACCGGCGGCCAGTAAATCCGTCGCCACTCCTTCTTCGGTATCATCATATTGAATCCAGATTTTATCGCCGATTAAATTGATGTGGATTGGTGTGGCGTGAAGGTAATTGTCATCATTCCAACCTATATCCAAAACTAAATATCCTCCTCGTTCATCATCAAATAACAGTTGAGAATGATAGCCGTCAGGTATAGTATTGCGGTATTTAGCGTGTTCCTGAAGTATGCTTTTGATAATTTCTTGGTATCTCAATCGGGTATCCATTGAAGTATTTCCTCACTTTTTACATCAAAAACAATCAGTTTAACAATTTGATTTTTTAATAACACTTGCCCTAGTTCTATGGTAAATACGCTCTTAAAAGCAGGCTTAGAAATAGCAAGATAGAGTTTTCTATCGCTCTGCATTTCATTAAGCACTTGGTGGTAAAGAACGTACTGTCCCAAAGCCTGTTCCAAATCTTTTACATCCGATCGTCCTACAAAACTCTTGACCTCAACAACTATTTTTTGGGTGTCTTTTTCAGCATTAATTAGACGTTCTGCACCCAAGTCAGCAGATAAACGCTTGCGACCAATTTGCATGGAAAATGGATCGTGAGTAATTGTCCACCCATCCTTTTGCAAGGCACGCTTAACTGTATCGTGATAAATATCTTTAGCTGGCACGCATTAGCTCTCAGGCTAGGAGGATTTACTGTAACCATTATATAATACGTTGAAACTTGTTACGATCGCCCTTTATCCCCCTATCATGCTTCAAATCCGCCGTCGTCCCCCCAGCACATCAGTCTCCGTACTCTACCTCAGCTACCAAATCGCCGTACCCGACGCCGAACCCCAGCACATCCTCGAAGAAATCGTCTGGGAAAAAGAAGCTGAAGTGGCCCAAAAGCGCGATCGCACTCCATTAGCCGATCTTCACAAAAAACTCCCCTTTGCACCGCCCATCCGCGACTTTCTTGCCGCCCTTAAAAACGGCAAAACCACACCCGCTATCATCGCCGAAGTTAAAAAAGCTTCCCCCAGCAAAGGCGTAATTCGCGAAGATTTCGACCCAGTGGCGATCGCCCTAGCTTACCAACAAAACGGCGCGAGTTGCATCTCCGTACTTACCGATGAAAAGTTCTTTCAAGGCAGCTTCGACAACCTCGCTAAAATCCGTGCCGCCGTCGATTTACCCTTACTTTGCAAAGAGTTTATTATCTATCCCTACCAAATTTATCTCGCCCGGATTCACGGCGCCGATGCTGTATTGTTAATCGCAGCTATTCTATCTGACAAAGACTTACAATACTTTGTAAAAATTGTCAAGACTTTGGGCATGACAGCTTTAATAGAAGTTCACACTCTCGAAGAACTCGATCGAGTATTAACCCTACAAGGCGTCAACCTAATCGGCATCAACAACCGCAACCTAGAAGACTTTTCCGTCAGCCTAGAAACTACCGGTCAACTATTAGCCGATCGACAAACCGAAATCCAAGCAAAAGGCATCCTCATCGTCAGCGAGTCAGGAATCCACACTCCCGACGACCTAGCTAAACTTGCCAGCGCCGGAGCAGAAGCCGTCCTCATCGGCGAATCTCTGGTCAAGCAGCCCGATCCGGGTGCGGCTTTAGCCTCCCTTGTCGATCGCCCTCCCAGCCTGTGAAAGGCGAGACCGCTTGACAAACCACCCTTAATTCTGATAAAAAATGATTAGGTAGGTAAATAATGAGAATTTCTAGCCTGCATCGACTCAAGCGCTACTGTAAAAAAGAAATAGCACTGAAAGCTATATTGCATAGAAATATTTTGCCAGAAAGCAATTAAATCTATTCTGTAAGCCTGTCGATCGCAAGATTTAGCGTGTCCAACGCACCCAGCCCCGAATATTCGATCGGCAAAGCAGGGTTTATTGGACGGTTAGAAAACAAATAAAAAATCGGGCATCTAATGTTCACCGTGATGCCTCATGCAATTGCAATGGGGTATCGGTTCGCTGAGGTATGTTAGCTTTCATGGAGCCAATCCCCCTTCCTTCGTACATTCATTATGAATTGCTACTTCAATTGTTAGAACGCAAAACGATGTTTGCTGTCAGTCCACAATCGCCGCAGCAGCAACAAGTTCACCAACTTATTATTACACTGCGTAAAGCCCTTGCCATTCAAAAGCAATTAGAACAAAGCTGCGAGCGATCGAACTTAGCGGTAGAACATCGCTGGTCTCTAAATGAAATTAACCACAAGGGAGTTAAAAGTTAAAAAACTTAGAGTATCGACGCGACGTGACGTATCGTATTTGATTTATTCTATAGAACTCCCACAGAAAAACTTAGGACAATATCATGGACAACAAATTAATGCTGATGATTCCGGGCCCGACGCCGGTGCCTGAAGCGGCATTGTTAGCGATGGCAAAACACCCGATGGGCCACCGCAGCAAGGAATTTGACGCGATTTTTGCAGAATGTACCGAAAACCTCAAATGGCTGCACCAAACAAAAAGTGACGTGCTGAGTTTAACGGTTTCTGGTACCGGCGCGATGGAAGCTGGGATAATTAATTTCTTGAGTGCGGGCGATCGAGTTTTAGTCGGCACCAACGGCAAATTTGGCGAACGCTGGGCTGAAGTCGCCGAAGCTTACGGTTTAAACGCCGAAATTATTAAAGCCGAGTGGGGCCAACCTTTAGACCCCGAAAACTTCCGCGAAAAACTAGAAGCAGATAAAGACAAGCAAATCAAAGCTGTCATCCTCACCCACTCGGAAACATCCACCGGCGTCCTCAACGACCTCGAAACCATCAACCGCCACGTTAAAGCCCACGGTGAAGCTTTAATTATGGTTGATGCTGTCACTAGCTTAGGCGCTGTCAATATTCCGATGGACGCTTGGGGCATCGATGTCATTGCTTCGGGTTCTCAGAAAGCTTACATGATTCCTCCAGGTTTGGGTTTTGTGGCCGTCAGTCCCAAAGCTTGGGAAGCTTACAAAACTGCGAAACTGCCCCGCTATTATTTGGATTTAGGCAAATATAGCAAAGACGCTGCCAAAAATACCACTCCTTTTACTCCCCCTGTCAATATGTTTTTTGCCCTGCAAGCATCGCTGCAGATGATGAAAACAGAAGGGTTGGAAAATGTTTTCGCGCGACACAAACGCTTAATGACAACTACTCGCGCTGCTGTAAAAGCTTTAGGTTTGCCGTTGTTTGCGGCTGATGATGCCGCCAGCCCTGCGATTACTTCGGTTATGCCGCCAGAATCCGTAGATGCTCAAAAAGTGCGGACTTTGATGAGAAAGAGATTTGACATTGCTCTCGCCGACGGACAAGACCATTTGAAAGGTAAAATCTTCCGAATCGGTCATTTGGGCTTTGTGTGCGATCGCGATATTCTAGCAGCAATTTCCTCTTTAGAAGTTGTGCTGAGCGAATTGGGTCATGAAGGCTACACTCCTGGTGCCGGCGTTGCCGCTGCTGCCAAATTCTTGGCTCAATCCTAATCTCAGTTGTTAAAGGATTTTAGATTTTGGATTTTTGATACTGTCTAAAATCTAAAATCCTTTTAGTATGCTTCGGATAACCAATCAAAGATTTTATCCAACTGTTCGAGAGTGACTAAACCGTATTGCCACAGAACCATCGGCAAGGAATTCGGGTCTTTATCGCGCTGGCGCTGTTTGTCACCGCCACGTTCGGCGACAGCAATTGACGCGGGAGAAATTGCCAAATCTTCTTGTAAAAATCGAATTAATCTAGTGTATGTAGCGGGTGCCATGTGATTTCACCTCTAAGTATAGGACACCATTTTCTGATGTGAACCTGATGTTTTTGATGAGTAATAAGCCAGTTTTAAATTTGTCTTGTTACCGTCGATAGCTTTTAAAACGCTATTAGCGGTTGAACTGCCAAACGTAATGCTGAGTGCTACTGTAAAGCTAACCTTTCCCAAAAAGTGAAAGGTTTTGCAATTTTGCTGATGTCTGCCCGATCGAGTGGTAATCGCGATCGAACCTAAACTGAATACCTCGGCATCTCTGCAGCGCGAATCAGAATAAATTCTGCTACCTAAAACTACTAAACCAAGTTCAGAGTTTAACTTCATCTGCCGAAATGCAGAATCCGCAAAACTACTTCGGCAAAATTAGTTAGATATTTCGATCAAACCTGAAACTGCTACCAGAAGTTAAGTTTGCCAATTACAGCCAATTAACTTGGCTCGTAGCATATTACTTTAGATAGGTTTAGTAGATTTAGCTCGATCGCCAGAACTTCCAGAGAATTTCTTTTCGTGTTGCTACACCTTGAGGCTGAGTATCGTCTCTCAGGATTGGTAACGAGTCGCTGACTCGTCTCATACCTGCGACCAAGAATCTACAGCTTCCGGAAACAAGCTCAAGTCCTGACTGACTGAGATCGACATCGTAGCAAATCTTTCGGTGTTTGTACTGAATGTTACATTAATATTCTAATAGATTTTATCAATTTTTGTAAAGTTTCTAAATTTTCTTTGGTATTCCGCAGGCAGGGGGCTCTCTGCAGGGCTGTTTCATTCTCACCAAAAACATGAATTTTGACTCTGTAGGGGTAGTGCCCCCGTGCCTACCCCCCCGTGCCTACCCCCCGTGCCTACCCCCCGTGCCTACCCCCCGTGC
>NZ_JAUBOZ010000193.1:0-6561 GCF_036700475.1 Microcoleus sp. T2B6
TCAGTTGTCAGTTGTCAGTTGTCAGTTGTCAGTTGTCAGTTGTCAGTTGTCAGTTGTCAGTTGTCAGTTGTCAGTTAATAGTTAACAGTGGTCAGAACAGCCATGATCAATTTACTCGGTTTGCAATTAGGCAAATTCTACCGCAGCCAGGGGTTACAAAAAACTTTCAAGGTTATTTTGGGACTAATTTTATGTTTGATCACAATCTTGATGCCGGCGGCAATTGCTAGTGCAGCCGGTGATTTGTCTCGCCAACCTGTCACCGAAATTACTGTTAGTTTGGGTAACGAAGCTGGGGAACTCAAATTCTTTCCCAATTTGCTAGAATTTGAATCGGGAAAACGCTATAAATTAGTGCTGAAAAATCCCAGTTCGCAGAAACATTATTTTACTGCTAAAAACTTTGCTGATGCGAGTTGGACTCAAAAAGTTGAAGCTGGGAAAGTGGAAATTAAAGGAGCGATTCACGAATTGGAACTTAAACCGGGCGCTATGGCAGAATGGGTGTTTGTGCCGATGAAATCAGGAACCTACAACCTGCGCTGTACGGTAGCCGGACATACGGAAGCGGGGATGATTGGCAAAATTACCATCGCCTCTTAAATCCCAATCTCCGTTCAATTTCAGATGAATTACCGAAAATTCATCGAACTTTCGGCCCTCTAGACACTTTTCAAATAGACTCTAGCGGAGCCATTGTCAGTCCAGCACGGCTCAATTGCATATGATAAAGTTCTGCTTGCTCTTGCGGGCCAACCCAGACAGTGGCCTGGCCTTCGTGGTGGATTTGGTTGGCGAGTTTCCAAGCTTGATCGCTCGTCATCCCTGGAATGTATTTGGTCAAACATTCCACAACGTGCTGGAATGTGTTGAAATCGTCGTTGAGGACTATTACCCGATAGTTGGGATAAGGTTTGCGGGTAACTTGACTCGATCGAACGGGTGCTATGGTTGGTGAAGAGGTCATCGCGCGAACAGCCACTGAAACTACAGAAGTCGTAAAATAGTTACCTGTAACATCATAACACAATTTCACACTTTTTCATCAACCTCTACTTGGTATTTTGATCCGCTTCGGGGTTTATTTTCAGCGCCGGGCCCGGCGTTAGATTTCTCCAGAAAGTCTTGTGGGGAGTAGGGGTTAGGTCATTAGTGTCAACAATCGCCTAAAACCCTTGATAAATATCGCTTTTATCTGAGTCTAGATCCCCCTAAATCCCCCTAAAAAAGGGGGACGAAAGATCGGACTCTTGTTCCCCCCTTTTTAAGGGGGGCTAGGGGGGATCTGGCCCTAATCGTCAAACAACATTCTGTGACTGGGTTTGACGTTAAGTTGACACCCATCGGGTTAAGCATCCTGCCCCCCATTGACAGGCTTTTGAGGAGAAATCTCTTGCACCGCGCCGATTAAACTACAGTTAACACTCGATCGACCTCAGAAGTGTCGCCGCCGTGAGAGTAGGCTTGCACCAGAAGTTGCTTTAAATCTTCAATCAGCGGATAGCGGGGGTTCGCTCCGGTACACTGATCGTCAAAAGCACGATCGGCCATTTCCTCAACGCGAGCAAAAAAGAAATCATCGCTCATTCCCTGACTGGCGATCGCCTCCTGAATCGTGCTAGGAAGCTCTACCTCACGCTTGAGATTTTCCACCGCTTCGATCAACTTCTCAACTTTCTCATCTTCTGTATCGCCGCCCAAATTCAGATAGTCCGCAATTCGAGCATAACGCCACTTGCTGTTAGGATACTTGTTTTGAGAAAAAATCGCTTGTTTGAACGGAACATCCGTTGCATTGTAGCGAATTACGTGAGAAATCATCAGCGCATTCGCTAAACCGTGAGGGACGTGGCAAGTTGCACCTAATTGGTGAGCCACTGAGTGACAAACCCCCAGAAAAGAGTTGGCAAATGCCATCCCGGCCATCGTAGCAGCATAATGTACTTTCTCCCGCGCTTTCGGATCGTTAGCACCATTTTTGTAAGCGCTGGGCAGGTATTTAAACAGCAAACGAATCGCTTCTAAAGCCAAACCATTTGTATACTCAGAAGCCAACACAGAAACATAAGCTTCTAAAGCGTGGGTTAGCGCATCAATGCCACCGTAAGCAGTCAGTTTTCGGGGCATATTCAGCGTAAGTTCTGGATCGACGATCGCCATATTCGGAGTCAGAGCATAATCTGCAAGCGGATACTTAATCCCCGATCGTTCATCCGTAACAACCGCAAAAGGCGTGACTTCCGAACCCGTTCCCGAAGTAGTTGGAATTGCCACCATAGTTGCCTTTGAACCCAAAGGCGGCAGTTCGTATACCCGCTTGCGGATATCCATAAACCGCATCGCCAATCCTTCAAACTCAATTTCTGGATGCTCATACATCAGCCACATTACTTTAGCAGCATCCATCGGCGAGCCACCACCAAAGGCAATAATCGCATCTGGATGGAAACTATTGCAGATTTCTAAACCTTTGCGAACAGTAGCAAGCGAAGGATCGGGTTCCACATCGTAAAATGTGTAGTGATCGATGCCGATTTCTTCCAAACTATCTGTGACTTCCTTAGTCAATCCCAATTCAAACAAAGGTTTATCCGTCACGATCAAAGCACGTTTCTTACCTGCAAGATCCCTCAAAGCTACAGGAAGACAACCCGACTTAAAATAAATCTTGGGAGGAATGCGGAACCAGAGCATATTCTCGCGCCGTTCTGCTACGGTTTTGATATTCAGCAGGTGATGGGGTGTCACGTTGACAGAAATCGAATTATCGCCCCAGCTACCACAACCGAGGGTAAGGGAGGGATCGAGGCGGAAATTGTACAAATCGCCGATCGCACCTTGAGAAGAAGGCGTATTAATCAGCACCCGCGAAGTCTCTAGTTTGCTTTCAAAATAACGAATGTGCTTCTGATTGTGCGGAGCCGTGTAGAGTACAGAAGTATGTCCGTGTCCGCCAAAAATTATCAGCGCTTCAGCTTTGTCTACTGCTTCAGTAAAGTCCTTGGCGCGATACATGGCGAGAATCGGCGAAAGTTTTTCACAAGCAAAGGGTTCTTCTTTACCTACCCCCTCAACTTCTCCAATCAAAACCCTGATGTTTGACGGCACTGTAAAACCAGCAATCTGCGCCACTTTTTGCACCGATTGTCCGACAATTTCGGCATTCAAGCGACCATCAATTAAGATTACCTGCCGCACTTTTTCCCGTTCTTCAGCATTGAGGAAATAAGCACCGCGCTTGATGAATTCCAGTTGCACTGCATCGTACACCTCATCCACAACAACCACCGATTGTTCCGAAGCACAAATCGTGCCGTTGTCGAAAGTTTTGCTCAGCAAAATTGAGCTGACAGCCATTTGGATGTGGGCGGTTTCATCGATGATGGCGGGAGTATTTCCCGCGCCGACACCGAGGGACGGATGCCCTGAAGAGTAGGCAGCTTTTACCATTCCCGGCCCGCCAGTTGCCAAAATTAGTTTGATATCGCGGTGCTGCATCAAAGCTTGGGAAAGCGGCACAGTGGGCTCATCAATCCACCCAATAATATCCGGTGGTGCTCCTGCGGCTACTGCAGCATCGAGGATGATTTTTGCCGCCGCAGCCGTGCAGGATTTGGCGCGGGGATGGGGCGAAAATATAATGCCATTTCTCGTCTTGAGCACGATTAAAGACTTAAAGATGGTGGTGGAAGTCGGGTTAGTTACAGGCACGATTCCCGCCAGCACTCCCACGGGTTCGGCAATGCGTTCGTAGCCAAAATGCCGATCGGACTCGATGATACCGCAAGTCTTGTCGTTTTTGTATTTGTTGTAAATCATTTCCGAGGCAAAATGATTTTTGATTGCCTTATCTTCGATGACTCCCATTCCCGATTCTTTGACTGCTGCCTTGGCTAAGGGAATGCGGGCGGCATTAGCGGCTAAAGCTGCTTGCTTGAATATGCGATCGACTTGTTCTTGAGTGTAGGTGGCAAATTCAGCTTGGGCTGCTTTCACTTTTTGAATTAGGACTTCTAATTCTTCTAAATTGGTAACTTTCATGTTGTTTTTACTGATGTTTATTTCGGGAAAATTATTGCCTCAATCTTTGATTGGTAGGGAACCTGCTGATGAACGCAGATCATTTCAAGATTGTGGGTGACTTTTGACACTCCCCAGCCTGAAGGCATGGGGATTCTTAAGACCATAATTTAAGTCTTAAAGGCGCTGACAACTCGCCTCTACTGATTCCGCTTAGATCAAGTCCAAGCATCACCGCTACTTTTCTACCAATGTTGCCACAAGCATTGCAATCTGCATTAATTAGCCAGCCTTGCGCCGTTCGGTACAAACCACGTTTAATCCGCGTGCCAATTGGAAGCCACCCTTCGGGTTTTTCGCCGAAAGTAGGTAGCAAATCACGATCGACAAAAGAAGCTTTTGACGAATAAGATTCTTCCGTTTCAACGAACCTCAAGCCATACTGCTCACAGAGTTGAGCAATTCTATCTTTCAGTCTGCCCGTAGGGATTTGCACAAACTTTTGATTAGTTTTGCTTCCCATGTTGGCAGAATTTTTTTGTCCCTTATTCCAACCGAATACAACCGTTCCTATCCGATTTTTCAAGCAGTGCTTAATTACCTTCCTTGCTGCCTTGTTAACGGCATCTCGCATCTGACGATTCCGTCTTTCGGTCAAGCTGGCAAGCCTTTTAGACCAATAGCCATTAACTTTTCCCTTCATGAGAAATGCAACTCGTCTGTTGTATCCCTGGTTAAGCGACTTTAAAAGCTTGCCATCGACGATAAAACTTGTACCGACATTGCTCACGCAAGTTAACCAGTTATCTACGCCGTGGTCGATCATTAAGCACTTAGCAGGGTCTATATCTGCCTGGACATTGGTCGTTGTGTAGACAAACTCTAGGTAGAAACAGCCGTTCCGGGGAAGTATGCGATATTCCCGAATCGCTTTGAAATCAAGATTAGAAGGCATCGGAAGGAAAAACGCATCTAGACCGAACCACGCTTTAACCTTGCTACCCAAAGGGAATCTCAACATTCCGTCGTTGAGTTTTACCGACCTACCTGTAAATGTCACAAGTGCCATTCCGCCTTGACGATATTTCGGTAGCTTCGGACGTTCCGTAATTACGCCATTTTTAAAAGCCTTTAGTAATCCCATAAATGACTTAAAAGACTCTGCTACGCCCGTCAGAATTTGTTGAGCAGTATCAGAGTAGAACGCTTGATAGTGTCGGTTTCGGTTTTCCGTCCCCAAAACTTTGTGCAACTGAGCACGGTTTGGGATTTTACCAGTTTTAAAGTATAGCTGGCGGGCATAGTAAGTCCCACAATTAGAAAGTTTTGCAGATTCAGAACACAGGTATTCAATAATAGCTTGAATATCTGAATCAACTCGAATTAAATTTTGTTGACAGCCCAACATGAGTCATCCTCTTTGTTGTCATATAATCATACAGCAAAAACTCGAAAAACTTCCTGAATAAACGTTTATTTTTTCGGATTCAGGAATCTGAATTTGCAATTATTGAAGAACATTGCAAAGCTGTAGCTAGAACTAAAACTGATGTACTTAGAGAGAATTAATCAGGAGCCTCAAGGTTAAGGGAAAGCCGTCCTAAAAGGACGGGGCTTCAGACCCAATTTTTTGGTGAACGCGGTCTTTTAATTATTATATACCGCTAGCTCCGATCGCATTTAGCCCGCGACTGCGAAAAATATCAACAGTTTGTTGCACGAGTTCCGGTGAAGCGGGAGGTGTATCCTTGAGTTCGTAATCAAATTTTAATTGTTCCCATTTGTATTCTCCCATTTTATGAAATGGTAATACTTCTACTTTTTCCACATTGTTCAGATTGGCAATAAACTCCGCTAGTTTTTCTACGTTTTCGATGTGATCGGTGAGGTGAGGAACGAGAACAAATCGAATCCACGTCGGTTTGCCAATTTCGCTGAGATATTTTGCCATTGCTAAAGTAGGCTCGATCGAAACGTTGGTGACTTTGTAATACAGTTCGGGAATGTAGGATTTAATGTCCAATAAAACCAAATCTGCCATTTCTAGCACCGGTTTAGCAACTTCTAAAACACAGAAGCCTGATGTGTCCAGGGCTGTATGCAAGCCCATTTGATGACAGCGGGTAAAGATTTCTCTGACAAAATCCGGCTGCATCAATGGTTCGCCACCGCTGACTGTAACGCCTCCTTTCCGCAGGTAGGATTTACATTTTGTAATTTGATCGATTAAATAATCGACTGTTACTTCTTTACCATCGTGGGAATTGCGACAGTCGGGATTGTGACAGTAAAGACAGCGTAACGGACAGCCTTGGGTGAAGACGATAAACCGGATTCCGGGGCCGTCTACAGTACCAAATGTTTCGATTGAATGAATGCGACCAATTCCAGACATTTAATTTGCTGTTTGTTGGTAAGGATTTTGAGAGTAGGGATGATATCATTTCCGGTAACACCGGAATGATGTTGACTGTTGACTGTTGACTGTTGACTGTTGACTGTTGACTGTTGACTGTTGACTGTTGACTGTTGACTGTTGAC
>NZ_JAUBOZ010000018.1:0-20100 GCF_036700475.1 Microcoleus sp. T2B6
TAGCTTTATTCCTGAACCTTGGCCAAGCCGTTCTCACTTTTCTACGGCTTAAATTTTAAAAACCTACCCCTGAAAGGGGGGGGCCGGGGGGGGTTCCCGAAGACTCTCCCTCACAACGCACAACCCAAACCCGCAGCCTCAGCCCCGAATATTTCCAACAACAAAAAGCCAAATTAGAAACAACATCACAGCAACTAACACAACTGCTGGAACAGATAAAACAGCGAGAACCAGAATTCACCCTAACTCAAAAAGTCGAACCCATCGACATCACCAAATTCCAACAAACCTTAGACACCCAAACAGCAATCATAGAATGGTACATCGGCAATAACTCCCACTCCGACGATAGCTGGGGGGGATCAGCCTTCATCATCACCCGCGACAGCATAAAACCAGTCACATATACCACAACCGAAATAGCCGAATTAGAAACCTGGAAAAACAACTATCTCGACGAATACCGCAACAAAAACACCAACACAACCTGGCAAAAAACCCTATCCCAAAAACTCGAAAAACTCTCAGAAATCCTGCGACTAAACGAGATAATGGCCTACATCCCCCCCAACAGCAAACAACTAATCCTAGTACCCCACCGCTACCTGCACCTATTCCCCCTCCACGCCCTACAATTCACCTCAGAAACCCGATTTCAAGAAAAAACCAACTTTCGCGGCTACCTCCTCGACAGCTTCCCCGCAGGCGTGAAATACGCCCCCAGCTTGCAACTGCTGGAACTCGTAAAAAATCGCATCACCAGCAGAAACTCCCCCCCACCAAATCAGCAACAACTCTTCGCCCTCCAGAATCCCACCGAAGATTTATTCAACGCCGACATGGAAGTAGAAACCATCAAAACCCGATTCAATCCGCATCAAATTTTACTCAAAAAACAAGCCACAAAAACCGCCCTCAACGAAAACCGAGAAAACCTCTCAAACGCCAACTACCTGCACTTTTCCTGTCACGGCGTATTCAACTTTGACAATCCGCTGCTGTCATCCCTAGTCTTAGCCGATTCCCTGGAACCGCAAACCTCACCCCCGCCCCCAGAGTCAAATCAGCCCGATGAAAAACAGCGCTATGTCACCCTACGCAGCGGCAGAAAAGCCATCCCAGAAAAATGCCTCACCCTGCGAGAAATCTTTGCCGAATTGCAGTTGCCGCAGTGCAGTCTCGTCACACTTTCCGCCTGCGAAACCGGGTTAACCACCTCAACCGCAATGACGGATGAATACATTGGTTTACCCAGCGGTTTTTTGTATGCGGGTAGCATGAATGTTGTCAGCAGTCTGTGGGCTGTCGATGATTTTGCCACCGCAATTTTGATGATTAAATTTTATCAGGAATTGCCCGATGCAGATTCAGTAGCCCTCGCTTTGAATGCGGCGCAAAACTGGATGCGCGGTGTTAGCAAGGAGGATGTTAGAGTTTGGGTGAAATTGTTAAATTTAGATGAAAAATGGCAACAAGGTACGGAATTGTGGTTAATTAACTCGAATGAAGAACAGCCTTTCAGCGATCCGAAATATTGGGCAGCCTTCTGTGCGACGGGATATTAAGTTAGGTGTGCAAACAGAATTTTGTAGGGGCGGGTTCACCAACAATATATAACGATGACCAACAATCTACATAAACCCGCCCCCCACCACCAATAACCCACATCAACCTGAAATTTGCATCGAATGTTAAAATGTAGATGATGATTTTTCGTTTGGTGGGGGCGGGTTTTTGAGATTGTTTGTTTCAGGCAATTATGGTTGGTGAAACCCGCCCCTACGTTCACCGGAATTTTGTAGGGGCGGGTTTTACAAACAATATATAACGATGACCAACAATCTAGATAAACCCGCCCCCACCCCACCAATAACCCACATCAACCTGAAATTTGCATCGAATGTTAAAATGTAGATGATGATTTTTCGCTGGGTGGGGGCGGGTTTTTGAGATTGTTTGTTTCAGGCAATTATGGTTGGTGAAACCCGCCCCTACAAATCTATATTTTTTAATCACGGGAGTAATTACAATGGAACCTGACAAAATTATCAATGCTTTTCTCCAATGGCTGCACCAAAATCCGAGTATTTTCATGCCGACAGCATGGCAAGATTTACCCGAATTAAAAACAGAAATGGGAGAATTCGCAGACGATCAATTGTTTCCTATTGCTATGGCTATCAGCAAGTGGTGCGCCCGTCATCAATTGGGAGAAGAATTAAAAATTGCGGCCGGCCAAAACAAAAAAGAAATCGACGATCCGGGCGAACCCACCCCACCTACCACTCACCCACTAACTAACATCACTCAAACTCTGCGTCAAAGCATTGAAGATAGCTACAAAAAAATTCAAAAAGAACTCGATGCAGAGAATCAATCAAATACAGACAATGACTGAAAACAGTAAAATCTATGCCCCCAACGTCTATTTGTTTGCCTATCACCTCTGCCAACCCCTAGAATCAGAGTCTAGTTCCCCTGTGGAATTCGCCCGTTTGTGGCAGAAGTGCGATGAGATTTTGCAAACTAAATTAGCAGTCGGTAAGGCATTCAACGGCAGCTACTTGTCCAAAAAAGACGAACCTGCCGGATGGCGAGTCAACCTGATTAAAAAAGAAGTTGTTGACCAGCGAAATTCTCTGGCTTTTGATAAGAATATTTCCCACGAAAACCAACAAATTGCCCTCAAAGGTTTTGCCCAACCGCTGCGAATTGATGACAGCTATGCCCTGGGTTTAAAAATTTTTGTTCCTGAAAAAGTTAACAGCATTAAAACACCTCCTGTCGATGTTAGCATCTTCAAGGAATTTAATCCCGATAACTGCTTGCTACCGGATTTCGTGCAGAGTTATTTCGGGCAAACTCTGCTGCTTACAGCTTGGCTGAGTGTCGAACAAAATCAGGCGGCGCGGGCAGATTCGCAGTTTCTCCAAGCTTTAGGCAAACAGTGTCTGGAAAAGTTGATTTCTGGTCAAAATCTGCCGGATTTTTACCGTAAAGGCGAGTTATTCGGCAGTCCGATTTTGGAGTACGGCAATCCGAGTCAGCCCGATAGTTACTGTCACGTTATTATCTGGTTTTTCAACAGCCCCGCAACTGATGAAATCTGGGATGAGACGCGGTACAGCGATTTTATGGATTTGTTTTTGTACCGAAATAAGATTCTTCGCGCTTATCACGACAGCCGCAAGCTTTACGCCGTGACTCGCGAGGAATACAAACAAATTGAACTGGATATTGACAAGACTTTTAAGTATTTGCAGCAGGAACAATCTCAGCAGCGGGGCTCTAAAGGTGCTGGTTTAAAGCAGAAGGAATTAGAATATCTCAAACGTCAGATGATTGAGATGCCGCTGCGGGCTGTGAAGTATGCCCGGTTGCTGAGTGATTTGCAGGTTCGGGAAAATACGATCGCAATTAACGCCCAAAATTACCAGGATAAATTAAATCAAATAAGTCTTGACATCAAATCAGCTAAAAAGTATAATGGTAGTGATACCGATTTAAGTTTCCTCGCAGCATTTAGTAAAGAAACTTGCCCGCAGTTTCAAAGGCAGATTCAAGCAGATTTAGGCTATTTCAAACACGGTTCCGGCTTGCTAGACCAAGCAACAGAGGCAATTCGAGCTATTGTGGCGATCGAAGAAGCTTATCGGAATGCCAAATTAGAGGTAACGATTCAAGCTGTCGGCTTTGGTTTGGGAGTAGCCGGGGTGGTGGCTGGAAGTTCTCCTTATTTAATTAAACAAGACCCGCCGAACCAGATGGTTCCTTTGCCTTTGCCTTTCGTGAAGGTGGGAATTAATTCTTTTGCCTTGGTATTGTTGATTAGTATCGGTGCGGGGGTTGTGGTTTGGGGTGTGGTTATGTTGAGTGCCAATTCCAAGAATCTACTAGGTAAGTTCAAGAATCTACTAAATAGAAATAAACAGTTGCCGCCCTCATAATCCCGGTTCCGGGCGGGCAAATCGCCCGCCCCAGAAAAAGATTAGCCTTAATATTGAGGTACAGACGGGTCTACTTCTTCACTCCAAGCAGTAATTCCGCCCTTAACATTAATCCCCTCAATTCCAGCTTCCTTCAAAATCCCCAAAGCCTTCGCAGAACGCCCGCCCATTTTGCAGTGTGCAATCAAGCGGTGGCCGTTCAACAATTCTTTGACTTTAGCGACACCTGCGCCGTGTTCGATATCTGGCAAAGGAACCAAAACCGACCCAGGAATTTGACAAATTTGATACTCATTGGGATTGCGAACATCCAACAATACAAAATCCTTGGCACCGCTGTCGATTAACTCCTTAAGTTCTTTGACAGTCATCTCAGGAATTTGCGGTTGCTCTGCTGGTACTTTACTAAAGCCGCAGAATTCTTCGTAATCGATTAACTTTTCAATTACCGGGCGCACTGGATTCGGGCGCAATTTCAATTGCCGGAATGTCATATCTAAGGCATTGTAAAGCAACAATCTGCCGCTCAAAGTAGTGCCTTGACCCAAGATAATCTTGATAGCTTCCGTTGCTTGAATGCAGCCAACTACTCCAGGCAAAACGCCTAAAACACCGCCTTCTGCACAAGAAGGAACCATGCCAGGAGGCGGGGGTTCCGGGTACAAATCGCGGTAATTCGGGCCGCCTTCGTAGTTGAAAACTGTTGCTTGCCCTTCAAATCGGAAGATGGAACCGTAGACGTTGGGCTTGTTTAAAAGCACGCAAACGTCGTTCATCAAATAGCGAGTCGGGAAATTGTCCGTACCGTCGATAATGATATCGTAAGGAGTGGCAATGTCGATCGCATTTTCGGAACTAACGCGAGTTTCGTACAAATCAACTTGGCAAAAAGGATTAATTTCTAAAATCCGATTTTTAGCCGACTCAATCTTCGGTTTCCCAACCCAAGAAGTGCCATGAATTACTTGCCGCTGCAAATTAGAATGGTCTACAACATCAAAGTCTACAATCCCAATGCGGCCAACACCGGCGGCTGCTAAATACAGCAGCAGCGGCGAACCGAGGCCTCCCGTACCGATGCAGAGCACGCTGGCAGCTTTGAGACGCTTCTGCCCATCCAATCCAACTTCTGGCAGGATCAGGTGGCGAGAGTAGCGTTCGTATTCTTGTTTGTTGAGCTGGATCTCCTCCAGATTAGGATTTAGCATGATATTGTGTGTAGCGCAGATTTTGAATTACATCCTATCTGAATCTTTCGCATTTTTACGTGTTTGTTATTTTTACTAATTATTTCTTAATCTCAGTCGGTTCCTGTGCGAGAATTTCCTCTGCTTGAAAGTTCCCCTCTCCGTCAAGACTCCAACTGCGGATGTCTTCCCAACAGCCTTGTCGGACGGACACAATGATATAAGAGTATTGGGCCCAGGCCAATGTCCGATCGCACTCTGAGGGCACTGCGGGAGAATCCGTGTGAGAATGATATATACCGATAATATCCAGACTGCGATCGCGCCCATGTTTCATCGCCCGCAACATATCTTCGGGCTTAATAGCATATCTGCGTCTTTCTGTCAATCCCTTTTCTTCAGGCCAATTCTCCTGGGCCTGTGCACTCCAAGCATTCTCAGTCGGCCAAACTTCCACTAAAGTTTTAACATCGCCAGTAACTCGACCGAGCAACAAACCGCAGCATTCTTCAGGATAAGCGCTTTCGGCGTGGGTACGCATGGATAAAATATGAGAGTCGGAAAGTGCGATCGGCTGCATGAGATTTTATTGTAGATTTTATTGTAAAGTGCGATGGGCTTTTTTTAAATTGTGGAACAGGCATCTTGCCTGTTCAATACTGGCTTTTCTGGAGATGTCTATTAATTTGAGGTTGGTGTAGCTGTTTGCAAAACAGTTCTATAAGCAATAACAGCTTCAGTTTGGTTAACATATCCTACATATTGACTCAATACAGAAAAGTCTAACTCAGGCAAAAATTCACTGCTGGAAATTAACTCATAACCCGACTCCCGCAAGTGGTAAATAGAAAATTGATCGTTAGCCCAAAACCAGACTTCAGGAACTTGCAAACCGCGATACACTTCTAGTTTGTCAACTCCACCGCTAGTTAGAGCAATTTCGATCGCAATATCAGGGATTTCTGCAAGTGCACCCAAGCAGTAACACTCATCTGGTTCCGCACCCCGTCTCACAGCTTCGCGACGAAATGTAGCATTTCCGTAACCGTTGAGATTAATTAGCCTTTCAACCGCATAAGTTTCTATCAACCGGGCAATAATTGTTTTAAGCCTTTCATGTTCTGGCGAAGTCGTCATAATAATTTCTAACGTTCCTTCCAAGTACGTCATCCTGGGAAATTCATCGACAAACATATCGGAAAGCTGCTCGTATTGTTCCCAAGTCACATCATATAGAATGACGCGCTGTTCAGTCGCTGGAGCGAGAGTTTTTGGATCTAAAAGTAGCATAATTAATTACCTGCACTTAAGATATCTCAACGTTAGATTTTTTCCTTCTTTCTCAACTTCTTCTCTGTGTCCTCTGCGGCCTCTGCGGTTCGTAAAAAAAGTTCCTATATAAATTTAACGAACCGCGAAGACGCTTATGACACAAAGGAAGAGAAGAGAAGGGGAAAAACAGTTAATTCAATCAAGTCGGAGTTTGCTGCAACTCAGGCCGCTCATCTGGAACGATCGCACCTTCGACAGGACACACCTGCAAACAAATACCGCAGTCAATACAGGTATCAAAATCAATCCAAAACCAATCAGTACCCTTGACATTTTTGCCGGGGCCGGGGTGAATGCAAGCAACCGGACAAGCGCCGACGCAATCAGCAATTCCCTCGCAAATATTCGTAACGATAGTATGTGCCATAGTGTTCTCTCAAAAGATTTTAGTTAGATAGGGAATTAGCAATTAGCAATTGGCAAAACCTGATCTCAATCAGCAGGATACATAATATCATATCTGGTGATTTTTAACCAATTACCAACTACCAATTACCCATTACCAATTAGGCTAATTTACTGTTTCAATTGTTGGCAATCCTTCGGCATTTACCCAAGCAATTTGAGCAATTCGTCGATCGCGCGCATATTCCCGCGCCGACTCTGCTGTCTCCCGACTCTCCAAATCTATTTCCACCCGAACTAGGTGAGTAGAGTCTCGGAGTTTGCGAGCGTAAGCAAACGCGGCGGCACTAGCTTCAGGAGTTTGAGCCACAACCAACCAGTCGCTAGCTGGCGTCTCCGTGGGCAACTGCCCCTCTGTCAGCAAAACTTGGTGCAAATCTTCAATATTCAGACAAAACCCGATGCCGGGGGAATTTTGCCCTTGGGGATCGAACAGTCCCAACAGTTGGTCGTAGCGTCCCCCTTGTCCTAAAACTCGCTGTCCTGTCTTGCTGCTGCTGACAACTTCAAACACAATTCCAGTGTAGTAGTCAAATGTTTGAATTAAACTCAAATCGAGGTGAATGTGGGATTTGAGATTGGGAATTTTTGACTGGCATTGGTGCAGCAATTCGATCGCCGATTTGAGATTATTTAACGCGGCTTGCTGCGGCAAATCTAAATCTAGTTTGGCAACAATTGGCAACACCTCTTCAGGTCGGCCGCGCAAGTCAAATAACAGCAGAGCTCTTTCTCGCAATTCGGTTGACAGCGGCAAAGTTTCCAAGGCAATTCGATCGAGATTGGCGATCGCCCCCCGAACTTTTTGGCGCACATTTGGCGGAAACGGTTCTAGCAATGTTGCAGTCAAGCCCGCTTCTCCCAAAACCAAATGCCAGTCATCAATTTCCAAGCTCTGCAAGCACTCAGACAGCAGCAGCAGCACTTCCGCATCCGCAACCGCCCCCCCCGCGCCGAGGAGTTCTACCCCAGCTTGATAGAACTCCTGTTGCCCGCCTGAGCCAGTATCTGGGCCTTTGCGGAACACGTTAGCGTTGTAGTAGAGGCGCTGAGGCTGCCAGCGAGTCCCCGCCATCCGCATTGCAGCCGCGCGGGCGATGGATGCTGTCAATTCCGGCCGCAAACCAAGTTCTCCATCCTCGGCGTCTTGCAGTTGAATTAAGGTCGATCGGTCGATCGCGCCCCCAGCCATCAATGTCTCCAGCCTTTCTAGAGTAGAGGTAATAATCCGGTGATAGCCCCAGCGGTGAAAAACCTGCTGTAAGCGCCGTTCGATCGAAATTTTTTGAGCAACGTCAAGGGGCAATAAATCTCTTGCACCGGATGGGGGTTGGTGAACCATATCAATTTTAGATTTTAGACTTTAGATTTTAGATTGGGCTTAGAAGCTTAGCTTTATGGACGGTGTTAAAGTCGAAGGAGGCCAGCTTAACATTCGACTTTAACAAATTAACTACCAGCCGGGAAGTCCCTCGTTATATTTAGAGGGGATTAATCTGAGCGCTGCGCGAATTACCCCGTTGGGAATTACCGCAGGGATGTCCAGAAGCGTCGGATGTCGCGGACGGAAGCCGACAATTATTTCTTTATACCCATTGATAGTCTGGAAATACTCTGGTACTGTGTTAGTAAGTGGGGGTGGAACTACCTCACTATAAAAAGCCTTTGCAAAAAAGGAAATACGAAGCCTGCGTACTAACGGTACTCCGTTGAACGCCTGGTTTGTTCACGGTGTCATCTCAATTTTAGATTTGAGATTTTAGATTTTAGATTGGCCTTAGAAGCTTAGCTTTAGGGGACGGTGTTAAAGTCGAAGGAGGCAAGCTTAATCTTCAACTTTAACAAATTAAGGCGTGATAGCGTTTTCGTTTGCATCGCAATTATCATTTTCCCCGTCAGTGCGATCGTCCCGTTCTTTCTGGAGCATCCGCGGTCGCGGGACGATCGCACTGATGGTATAATTCCGATGTCACCGGCGTTGATATCACCAAGTCTTGATTTTTTTGAGCTACCTCACTCCACTGCTGAGCAGTTCACCCGTTTCTAAATATTCAAGACTCACAACTCACAACTTCTCACTTCTTCTTACCGCCAAACAAACTTGCAAAAAATCCTGGTTTCTCGTCACCTTTTTTGGCTTTTGCTGCAGCTTGTTCCAGCTTTTTCTTAACCTCCAAAGCCGTTGGTTCTTCAGGATTTGATGCCAAAGCTTTGTTCATCTCAAGTTTCGCCATTGTGGCTTGATTTTGTTCAAGGTAACACATTGCTGACAAAGCGTGGGTCTTGCTGTGTTTCGGATCGCGCTTCAGGCCTTCTTTCAACTCTAAAATTGCTTTGGCGTAACTTTTGCTGTCCATGAATCCTTGAGCTCGGCGGCAATAGGCTTCGGCCGGCGAGTCTTTTGCCGCAGTTGTGGTTGTGGTTGTGGTTGGGGTTGGAGTTGGAGTTGGAGTTGGGGTTGGGGTTGCATCTTTTATTGGGGTTCCATCTTTTATGGATGAACCGGGTGCAACCGCACCACCACCCATGCGCTCTTTTCGCAGCAGGTAAACCATGTTGAGTTCGCTAATTTGATCGATCGCCTCTTGGGTTTCCTTAACTGATTCGTACTGCTTGAGAGCCAGTTTGCTAACTGCTGTTTTGTAAGCTTCTTCCCAATCCTTAGCGGTAACTAACTGTTTGGCTGCTTCGCTTTCGATTTGCATTTTCGCCTGTTCTTTAGCGACGCGCTTGCCGATGGCTGCTAATAGCAGGCTGTATTCTTTGCGATCGCTTTCCTTGGAAAATTTGTTGTAAGCCGGATTGACTACTTTTGACAAAAATTGGTTAGCCCAATCTTTATCGGCTTGGCTTTCAAAAGAGCAAGTATCCGAATGCAAGCGGCGGGCGATTTTCATGTAGCGCTTGCGGATGTCGTTAAACTCGGCGTCTAAGGGAATTCCCAAAATTGCGTGCTGATCTGTAAAGTCGTACTTGAACAGCCCTTTTGTCATTTCAAAAGACATAACTTTTACTCTTCCTTTCCTGGCTTTTCACTATTCTTTAATGTAGCTTGAGTCAAGGGGTTCTGACCCCCGTACTACCCCCGATCTCTTGCTGCGGGTAGATTACCCCCAGGAAGATAACGGAGGAACTGCTAGCAGTGCGCCACTGAGTTCGGCGTGTATTTTGCCGTTTGTGGCCAAAATCCGACCCGAGTTCATCTCAAAGGCACTGCCGTCATAAGCTGTAATTTGACCTCCGGCTTCGGAGACTATGACTACACCTGCTGCTACGTCCCAAGGGGCGAGTCCCCGTTCCCAGTATCCGTCCGATCGCCCCATCGCGAGGTGTGCGAGGTCTAGGGATGCGGAACCGCTGCGCCGCACGCCTTGGGTGAGGTGGGTGAGGTGACAGAATTCGGCATAATTATTGTCTGCTGTTTCGCGCCGATCGTATGCAAACCCAGTGACTAGCAAGCTGGTTCTCAATTCTGAGATTTGGGAAACTTCGATCGGCGATCGGTTGCAGGTTGCTCCCAATCCTTTGCCTGCCCGAAACAATTCATTATGAAAGGGGTCGTAAATTACTCCAATTTGTGGTATACCGTCGATTAAAAGTCCGATCGACACGGCCCAAAAAGGATATTGGTGAGCATAATTTGTTGTGCCGTCCAAAGGGTCGATCGCCCACAGGTATTTGCTGCTAGCATCCCCTAATTTGCCGGATTCTTCGGCGAGGATGGCGTGGTCGGGTACGTGGCGGCCCAGAATTTCTAAGATGACGACTTCTGAGGCTTTATCGGCTTCTGTTACTAAATCGCCCGATCGGCCTTTTTCTTGAATTTTTTCTAATTTTCCGCAGAAAGATTGCAGGACGGAACCGGCGGCTAGGGCTGCTTCGGTGGCTATTTCTAAGAAGTTTTGCAGTTGATTGTCAGTCATTTGTTAGTTGTTAGTTGTCAGTTGTCAGTTGTCAGTTGTCAGTTGTTAGTTGTTAGTTGTCAGTTGTCAGTTGTCAGTTGTCAACAATTCCCAACTGACCGAAAGCATCCACGATACCCGCCACGTGATTCATCCGTCCAGAAATAAAAACCTGTACCCGATGAAACTTGCCGAACGTATTTATCGGTGGGGTCAATGCTTCAATCTAAAATCTAAAATCTAAAATCTAAAATCGATTGACTATTTCCGATTTTGCTGGCGGAATTCTGCAGGAGTTTGGCGCAAAGCTCGTTCTGGATTCCACAGGCCTTTACCCATGAGTCTCGCCCATTCTTGAGCGTTCACGAGTCGCTGCTGGTATTTGGTGTTGGGCGATCGCGCTGAGGCCAGGGCATAACCTTCTTTGACTAGCAGTTCGTTGAGCAAAATTTTATCTTGCCACAAATAGGCTAGTTTGCGATCGAACCGATCTTTCTCTTCGATGTCTGATTCTAACAATACCTGTTTTCCCCCAGTTAGCTGTTCTAGTCTTTGTTTGGCTGCTTCTCCCCAAGGCTGCTGTTTTAAATCCGGCGCATCAATACCAATCAGCCTGATTTGTTCTAATAAGGCTATTTTGTCGGCTGTACTGATAACTTCGATTGTTTGGCCGCTGATGGCCCTTTCTACTTTGGCGATCGTACCTTGGGGAATTTCTGGTTTTTGGCAGCTAGCTACCAACAGACAAAGGGCGATCGCAAATAACCGATAAAGCATGGATAATTGGTAGTTGATAATTTATCAAATTGCCTTATTCTTCATCCAACGGCAAACCAGCTTTAACTTTACCTTTGCCGAAGTAGCGGCCGAACTGCAGTTCGTACACTTCGTCTTCGTCTTGCGTCTCTACCTCGATGTTGGAACGGGGATAGCTGACGCACAGCAGGGCATAACCTTCTTTTTGCAGTTCCACCGAAAGCCCCATTGCTTCTGGCTGGTGCAGTTCTCCCGACTTGACGCGCACCGCACAGGCGGTACAAGCGCCGTTGCGGCAGGAAAATGGCAATTCTACTCCTTGGTTTTCGGCGCTTTGCAGGATGTAGCGGTCTTCGGGTACTCGCACGGTGTGGCGATCGCCTGTCTGTCTGTTATGAATTTTAATTGTGTAAGAGTGAGTCATGGAATTTTAGATTTTAGATTTTAGATTTTAGATTGGGGTTTGGCGGGCAAACTCCTTTAGATGAAGGGGTTTGCGACACAGCTAGGAGAATCCAAGCCCGCTCGTTTGACACCCTACCCACATTAAACAGTAAATTTATGCCGTTACCCCTTCCCAAATCAGATTTGTTCTGCTAATATAGTTTAGCTGTGGCTAAATGAATTAATTTAGCCCTGGAGAGGTGGCCGAGCGGTTGAAGGCGCACGCCTGGAAAGTGTGTTTAGGGCAACTTAACGAGGGTTCGAATCCCTCCCTCTCCGTTAAACAAGCTGTTTAGGCAAAAAAAACAGCTTGCCAAAAAAATCTCTGATCTGAGATAAATACTTTGATTAGAGCGATCGCCCTTGAATTCTTTTAGAAAAATCAAGGGCGATCGCTTTTCTAGGGTCAGATGCCTCTGGCATGGGCATCGGGCATCGGGCATGGGTAATAGTTAGCGGTTACTGGTTAAGCTGTTGTGCATTTAAATTGAATGTCAAAAAATAATCTAAGTCTTGTGGGGTGGGCCTAAGAGCCCGCCCTGAATATGCAATTTAAATGCGTGACAGCTTAGTAGTTTTTCTAATCACAAATAACCCATGCCCTATTCGCAATGCCCAATTTCCCAATTAAATGAACAAGCTAGGTGAGATTTTAAAATAATCGCCGAGTGCCTTAGCTTGTGCCTTGCTAATCGCTCTTTTCCCATTCACAACCTCAGACACCACGCCGCTCGATCCAATGATACCTACCAAGTCCGCTTGACGGGTGCCGCTGGATTCCATGATGTGTTGCAAAATCTCATGAGGCTCCGATTTCTCGATCGGATAATTTTCTGTCTCATAAACTTCAATCAGCGTGACTAACAACTTGTATAAAGCTCTCTCCTCTGGAGTGAGGTTTTTAGCGAACGTTAGCCGTTCTGCCACTGCCAGGAGGCGATCGTATTCCTCTTCGGTTTCGATCGCCCTAGGAGCGATTTCTGCAAGCAAGTTGCTATAAGTGGCTCCATCAAAAGTAAGGATCATTTTTCCATTTGTCTTTGTCGTATTCAGCGTGGGTTAGGAAATATTTGTAGAAAATAGTTTGCTCCTCGTAGTTGATGCCGACAATCAGGCGATATTCGTTGCCTTTGATATTAAAGACTGTGAAGTTTCCTACTGCTTCGGCATCCCGGTAAATCTTGCGAACCTCCTCCAAATTCTGCCATTCTGCTTTCTTTACAGTTGCGTTCCAGCTATCAATTTGATTTTTGACATCGGGATACTGGGCAACATCTTTACGGAGGTTGCGGATAGAGATTAGGTGCATGGGTTTTTGGTTTTGATATTTGGGGGTTTTGCATAGGTTGCCTGGGTAATTTTGCAGCGATGTTTTGCTTATCCTTTCACAATGAGGCGTTGCTGAATACAGGTATGAATTCAATATTTCCCAATTGCTATAAGCCAAGTATGGTGATTTTTGCAACATCAAGCGAATAGTTGATTCATACCGTGAATCAGCAACGCCCAAAATGAGAGGATAATGTCAAGAGCCGATCGAGTAAAAATTCTTTAGCGAAGTTTTGCTTATTCTCTCATTTTGAGAGGATAATGTCAAGGCCCGATCGAGTAAAAATTCTTTAACGCACTCCAAGTGGGTTTTCTCTGTGTAGGCGCGGTGGGAAACCGCAGGCTTTATCTTTAATCCCACTCTTCCTCCCCCGACTTGATCCTCATCGTGTAAAAAAAGCTTCTAGCAGCGTGGTTCGGGCGATCGCCTCGCAAATCAGAGTCAGCGTTTTAGCAGAGGCTCTACGCACGACAGGGTTGGCGTGATGTGCTAAGCTTCCAGCAAAAAAAAAGTTGCAGGTTTGCCAATTGAGCCGAGAGTTTTGGCTAAACTCAGCCTCACCATTCCCTGGGAATCTCCCATACATTAGACCATATTTTTGAGCAGTTCGCTGTCGTTGGGATTGAAAGTTGCGAGGGCCATTTGCTCCCTCACCGTTTGGAGCAAAGCGTCGCTTTCTGCTCGATCAATTGCTGTTTGAATATCAGTCGGGGAATTTTAGATTTTAAATTTTAGATTTTAGATCGAGGTAATTTATATCGAACTTAGCATTAGCGAGATTTGCCCCTCTGAACGAAGTACCCTCAGCATTTCCAATCTCTCGAACAGTAGCCGAGAAAGACACAAACGCAAACCAAAGATACAGCAGCGACAGCAAAACGAAACACATACCCCAAAACAGTTTGTGAGTGCTCAGAAAAGCGCTCGCCGTTGCACTGAACAAAAAAGCCGCTGCGTAAGCCGCCACACTTCCAGCCGATGCGATCGCCACCTGTGCAAATTGGCTACGAATCCGGGAATTCACAAAAAACATTAACACCCCGCCGATCGACATTCCAGCAAGAGCAGCCTGGGAATTATTATTAGTTGCAGTGCCAGCATAGAAAAATCCCAACAAAGCTCCTGATAGAATAGCAGAAATTGTTCGTGCCAATCTACCCGCTTTTGAGGTTTTTGGCTGTTTGCTGGCGATCGCCGAAGCGAAGCCAGCAGCGCTCAAAACCCCGTACAGCAACAGAACAAAAGGCAAACTGCCCGATCCCGGTACTTGTCCTTGAGTTCCCAAAATCAGTCGAGTCAGAACATCGCCCACAACCAAACAAATCGCGATCGCCCCAGCACTCAAAACAGCAATCTGTCGCCGAGAAAGCCCGATTTTCGCACCGAGAAAATTAGCCCCCGCTAACTGAGCATTTCTAAAATTGCAGCCTCGAACATCCGCACCGCTGAAATCAGCACCGTTAAGAACTTGTCCTTGGAACGATCTATTTCGTAAAATTTGATTGCTAAAATTATTGGAATCCGAATACTTCATATTAGTAGAGGATGCTTGAAAATATATAAATCTGTCAGTGTTCCCGTCCCCTATCTAAAATCTAAAATGGTATGACTTATCGACCCACGATCAAACAAATTTGGCAGATTCTCGGTCTCGGAATATTGCTCGCACCAATACTACTCTACAACATTCCCTACTTTTTGCGTCCCCAACAAACAAACGAAGCCCGATCGCTCTTTCAAGGAATAGCCTACCGCAGGGAATTTCGGACTAATCCGCGTCCCACCCTAATTCACATTGTTAGCATCGACCTAAAAGCGCCGGGAATAGGAATTTTTGTCACTCCCGGAAACCCAACACCCGATTTAACAGAAACCAATGCCCGCACCGCTACTGAATTCCTGAAAGAATTTAAATTGCAATTAGCAGTCAACGGCAATTTTTTTTATCCCTGCATCGAGAAAGCACCTTGGGATTACTATCCCCGCAGTGGCGATCGAGTAAATAATGTCGGACACGCCATTGCCAAAAGCCAAGCTTATTCTCAACCAGATCCAGACTTTCCCGCCCTTTGTTTTGATGCCAAAAACCGCGCTAAAATAATCGAAAACGGCACTTGCCCTGCGGGAACAGCCTATGCAGTTGCCGGAGATACTTTGCTGGTAAAAAATGGCCAACCCGTAGCACAAAGCCAGAAAGAACGCACACAGGATAAACCCTATCCCCGTGCCGTCGCGGCGATCGACAAAACAGGCGACAAGTTGTGGTTAATTGTGGCAGACGGCAAGCAGAGGCTTTACAGTGAAGGGCTGAAATTGAGCGAAATAACTGATATTTCGATGCAGTTGGGAGTTGAGACAGTGCTAAATTTAGATGGCGGCGGGTCGGTAACTTTTGCAGTAGCATCGCCGTCAGGAGCGAAACTGTTGAATGCTCCGATTCAGAATAAAATCCCCATGCAGGAACGTCCAATTGCCAATCACCTGGGATTTTATGCGCGGGAAAATTAGGCTTTTAAATTGCGCTTTAATCTCAAAAATTAGGGTTAAAAATGATTCTATTCTGCACCGCGCCCCAGCCGCTGCTTGTAACAAATCTGCTGTTAAAACCTATTTGAAAAAAAACCAAGAATGCCTCCGCCTACTCAAATAAATATGGTACTGATTGCCTTCATTACTAATACAAAAGTGCGCTTAAATACGCACAAAAATTTTTATTCAGCAGTGAATTTTTTTTTAATCTGCCCAAAATCCGGGAATAATTGCTAAAATTGTAAAGAAACGTAACAAAAATTTATAATTGGCTTATGAAAATTAGCGAAATCCAAGCAGCGCTGCAAAGTTCGGATTCTCAAGAGAGGCTGCGGGGGGTAACGGCTCTGAGAAAGTGCGATTCTGCGGTGGCGCTACCGATGTTGCTGAGCCAAGTGGACGATCGCGAGTTTATGGTGCGATCGTTCGTGGCGATGGGATTGCGGCAGATTCAAACTGCGGAAGCTTTTGCGGCGCTGTTAAAAATGATGCAGTTCGATCGCGATCCGAACGTGCGCGCCGAAGCCGCTAACTCTTTGTCAAGGTTCGGAACCGAGGCAATTTCTCATTTAGTGGAAGCTTTTCGCCGCGATGACAATTGGCTCGTCCGCCGCAGCATTATGGCTCCGCTGTACGAAATGCAGTGTCCTGATGCAGTATTTGAAATTTGTGCGATCGGTCTTGGCGGCGAAGATTTACCCGTTCAGGAAGCAGCAATTGACGGATTGGGTGTGCTGGCAAATACCCCGAAGCAAGAAGAGGCATTGCAGCAATTATTAGCTCTAGTAAGTTCGGATTACTGGGGAATTCGGCTGCGAGTTGCTCGCGCGCTGAGGAAATTTGACAATCCTCAAGCTGGCGCTGCTGTGAGCTATTTGGCAAAAGATCGAGATCATCGGGTTGCAGGTGCGACTTTACACCTTTAGGGTAAGATACTGTAGTTCTATCAGAGTATGGGACTCATGAAGCTTAATGAAGAACCCCGATCGGCTTCAGCTTTTTAATTCCATCCCTCAATTGCACGCAAATCCTCAATCCAGAGTCATCAAGGAAAGGACAGGTACGTTTACAGACAACATGAAATTACCTATCCATAGGTGGTTTCGCTATTCGGCGGGATTCTCAGCAGCTTGGGTCGAACAAGTCATAGCAGAGTTAGAACCTCAAACTATCCTCGATCCATTTGCAGGATCTGGTACTGTTTGCGTCACTGCCGATAAGCTTGGTATAAATTCTTGCGGTATCGAAGCGCATCCTTTTGTTTGTAAGCTTGCAAAAGGTAAACTCGCCTGGATGGTAAACATTCCTGAATTTTTGGCAGCAGTTACCGAAATTAAGGCTTTTGCTGCAAGTCTACCGCCAAAGCTTCCAGAAAAAATTCCAGTATTACTAAGCAAATGCTACACAGATGAGAGGTTAATAGACCTCTTCAAAATTAGACAAGCTTATCTTGAAATAGCCCCGTCTCTATCTGAAGAATTGCAGTCTCTCATTTTTCTAGCCATTTGTGCCATTCTACGACCATCAAGTCATGTAGGTACAGCACAGTGGCAATATATTCTCCCTAACAAACGCAAAGCTAAGACTTGTGAACCATTCGAGATCCTAGAAAAGCAGGTTGCTATGATGCAAGAAGATATGTATCAAATGCAATTTATTTCGAGAGAGAGTCGAGCCACTTTTCTTCAAGAAGATGCGAGAAAATTAAAAAGTATTCCCGCTAGATCTATAGATTTAATAATAACTTCTCCCCCCTACGCAAATAACTACGATTATGCAGATGCTACACGTCTGGAAATGACATTTTGGGGCGAGGTAAATTCTTGGGGAGATTTACATGATACTGTTCGTAAATATCTAATCCGTTCAAGTTCACAGCACGTTTCAAAGGAGCGAGTATGCTTAGATACTCTGATAGCTGAATCGATTATTGATCCGATTCGAGACGAGCTGATACCGATTTGTCAAGAACTAAAGGAGATTCGAGTAACTAAGAGTGGCAATAAGGCATATCACACAATGATTGCTGCTTATTTTATCGACATGGGATTTGTATTTCAGGCCCTGCGGCGAGTTGCAGGCTCTAATTGCAAAATTTGCTTTGTAATCGGAGATTCTGCTCCCTACGGAGTGTATGTTCCGGTCGAGCAGTGGCTTGGTCAACTGGCTGTTGGGGCAGGGTTTAATTCCTGGCATTTTGAGCAGATTAGGGAGCGTAACGTCAAGTGGAAAAACCGAAAACACAATATTCCGCTCCATGAAGGAAGACTTTGGATAGACAGTTAATTTATGGCGCAATCTCCATCACATAAGTTTGGGCAGGCTCTAGGCAAACTTTTTGAAGATATTGTACTCGACGATATTCTCAAACCTCGGCTACAACAGTTTGCACAAACCAAAAACTACTACCTCGATTGGCAGCGTTCTCGTCCAGCTAGAAGCGGTAAAAAAGTTACTTGGGAAGACAAATACGGGAACAAACATGATTTAGATTTTGTAATTGAGATCGACGGTACAGATGACCAGCTCGGTAGACCTGTTGCATTTATCGAGTCTGCATGGCGTAGATATACTAAACACTCAAAAAACAAAGCTCAAGAAATCCAAGGCGCTATACTACCTATCATTGATCTTCATCATTTGTCAGCGCCATTTTATGGTGCGGTGTTAGTTGGAGATTTCACGAAAGCAGCTTTAGATCAACTGAGAAATAATGGATTTGCAATTATCTATATTCCTTATAGAGATGTGGTAGCAGCATTTAAGGAAATTGATTTTGATGTTGCATTTGACGAAACAACTGCGGACGAAAGCTATACCGCAGCTTCAAAGAGGCTGGCGGGTCTCAAGATTTCAGAAAAAAATAAGCTGCGGCTGGCTTTGATGCGTGTTTCAAAACAAGAAGTCGATAGGTTTATGGATACGCTCAGAAACTGCCTCGATCGTTTCATTTCCCAAATAATTATCATGCCACTTTTCGGTACAAAATACGAGTTTGAGAATATTGATGATGCACTAACAGAGCTAAACACAGTTGATATCGATCGCCCAAGCGGTGAGTTTGAGAGGTTTGAAGTTATTATTAATTACAGCAACAGCGACACAATTCGAGCAACTTTTCAGAACAAGATTTTGGTGGCAGACTTCTTGAGGAAGCTGAAAAGCTGAACTCATTCTCCTGACGGGCGTTGGAGCGGACGGAACATACTGGCTCGATCAAACAAATTTTTCAAGCTCATCAACCGCACCTTCCCTGGAGTGGCGACTTTCCAGAGGAAGCTAAGCAGTTTTTCTCGTTGGCGTTTCTGTGGGATCGTCCCAAGGAAAGGAAAATTTTGGCAATTCCGGTTTTTGCAGGGTTCAAAGACTATGTGGCGGCTTATTTGGATTTGGTCGATCGCGCCGAACCTGTGAGATCGGGCGCAAAGTTAGATAGTATCTTAACAAGCTCAACTGTGCTATCTGCGGTATCTTGCCGAAAAAACCCCTGGTCAGGAAATGTTCACGCGGTGCTACGGGGAGGAATGGATCGAAGAATACATTCACGGCTTTTTGTTCAATTGGGAACGCAAGCTGGCACAATTGGTAAGTAACAAGAATTAATTTTAATACAAGCTTCAGCCACTATACTAATAAGTGTAGGTTGGCATGAGGAAAATGCCAATGGTCAAAAAAAATCGCAATGTAGTTAGTTCCAATTCAGACAGCAAAGTCAAAGTCGGGCTTTCGCTGACTTCTTCTAGTGCCGATCGATTGAACGTGATCGCTCGCAAGCTCGGAATATCAAGGTCGGAACTCCTAGAACGCTTGGCACAAGGCGCTCTGGATATTTCTAAGGACAAGACGGAAGTTACTGTCACTTGGAAAAAAGGTGAAGAAACTGAGGTAGAAGCCGCTGACTTGGAAGGGGAAACAGCCGAAGAAAGCGAAATTAATGACGCTAGAACGGCAGAAACTCAATTGGACTCGGTGAACGTACAGCCAAATCCGCTGCAAGAAAGTTACGAAGCTTTACAGAAGCAGTTAGCTGAACGCGAAAGTTCGATCGCATCTTTGCAGCAGCAACTCGCTACCGAAAAGCAAAATCTAGAAAGCCAATTGCAGCAAACTGTAGCGAAGTCAAGTTACGAAACTTTACAGCAGCAGTTGAGTGAACGCGAAAGTTCGATCGCTTCTTTGCAGCAGCAATTAGCTACCGAAAAGCAAAATCTAGAAAGCCAATTGCAGCAAACTGTAGCGAAGTCAAGTTACGAAACTTTACAGCAGCA